>DYRQ01000142.1 GCA_020718645.1 Verrucomicrobium spinosum | reverse complement strand
GAGAATGGCGATGAAAACAGCCCGTCCTCTTCGTTGCACATCGGTCAGGTATCGCAACGGATATCTTCCCTCCTTGCGCCTTGATGCCGGGCTGTTTTCATCGCCACTCATACAAAATTTTTGTGTTACAGGCTACTAGGCTCCAGCAAAAGGGACAGGTGAGAGCAGCCTTATTACGGACTTCAGCCCCAGAGTTTTCGCTGTTCATCTGGCAGTATCTCCAGCCACTGCCCAACAGCCACTCGCTCGAGCGTCAATCCCCCGATAGCAGCACGCACCAGTCTGAGAGTAGGGTTTCCTACCGCCGCAGTCATGCGGCGCACCTGGCGATTCTTCCCCTCAGTGAGTTCCATGGCGAGCCAACAATCGGGCACGCTCTTGCGGAAGCGAATAGGAGGATCACGAGGAGGGAGAGTAGGTGGCTCCATCCTATTCACAAGACAGGGGCGGGTGCGAAAATCCCCCAGTTCGACACCACTCGAGAGGCGAGAGAGTGCTTGGGTATCTGGGATTCCCTCCACCTGCACCCAGTAGGAGCGCGGATGCCCGTGTTTGGGATCGGTGAGTTTATGAATAAGCCCGCCATCGTCGCTGAGCAGGAGGAGGCCCTCGCTATCTGCGTCGAGCCTACCGGCAGCATACACTTGCTTGGGTAGTCCGAAGTCGCGGAGCCCACGCCAGCGACCTTCTGGGGTGAACTGGCTCAAGACCCCATACGGTTTATTGAAAAGAATCACCATAGCACTGCACAACTAATGTGGGCGCAAAGGAGCGGCAGAGCAAGCCACCAAAAGAGATCACGGGCAGTTGCCAGAGTGAATCACCCAGCGCCGAGAGGAGGCTTCAGCGTTTTTTAGGTTTGGGCAGGAGGGGTTTAATCTGAACAGCCAGTTGATCGCACCACGAGTTGAGAGCTTCTGGATGCTTGGGAAAAGCGAGTTTGGCACCTTTGTCCTTAGCGATCTCTTGCAACTCAGGTTGGATGGAGATACTGACCACACGAGACCAGAAAGAGGCTGGAATCGCGTTGGTATAATCTTCCGTAGTGCCTCGCTCGTTGGGAGCACCATCCCAGATGATCAGGCTTGGGGGGAACTGCGTGCAAGTCGCCTTGGCTTTTGCTGGGGAACCAGCGATTTCCACCCGGATTTTTGGGAAAGCTTTTTCGAGATGGTCGCGCAATACGCGAGATACGCGGCTATCATCTTCGATAACCAATATACTAGATTTACTGTAGGGCAATCAACGACTCCGTAGGTTCGGAAGATGCTGCATCACAGACATAGGTAGCCATCTACTGGCATCTTCTCATTTCTTGGGGAGCAGACGGCTGAAGAGGAGCGAGAAATCCACCGAGCTACGCTCGTTGGGGGTGGTGATAATTTTACCAGTGATATAAGCACCGTCCTCGATGACGATGGAGGCTGCTTTGACATCGCCATGGATAATGGCCTCGGGCTTCAAATGCAATCTGTCAGCGACTACGACTTCGCCTTGGATTTTACCAGCAATGAGAGCGGAGCCCACATAAACATTGCCTTTGACTAAGGCTGCTTCACCCACAGTCAGATAGCCATCGGACTGGATCGTGCCTTCGAAGCGTCCATTGAAATCGAGTCTTTCGCCAAAAGCGAGTTCGCCGCGAATCTCAACATCCTCATTGATCATCGGGTAAGAAGATTGTGGTGAAGAGCGAACTGGGCTGCTCGACTGAGTCGCAGGCGTATAGCGGTCAGGTTCCACCGCAGTGGAAGTAGTGCCAAAAGATGCGTAGGAACCTGTGTAACCGTTTTCTTTGCCGCGAGCCATTGCTTCAACCTATAGGCATAAGCCTAATTGTCAACTCACAAATACGCAGAAAAAAACATGATCCGATCAGTAGCCAACACAATGTCACATTATCTACTTGCCATTTTTTTCCTTTTACCTATAAACAACTAATATTTTTTCTTCACCGACCTGAAGGGAGGGAAAAGAGAAATCTAAAATAAAATATGAACAGTGTAAACACCTCTCGTCTCGCGCGGCAGACCGCGGAGAAACTTATCGGATCCCGTGCAGCCCTCCAGCGCACACCAGCTGTCATTGGCTTTGACGGTTTCATTGACCACATCTACCACGCTGTAGATACACGGAAATCAGCCACGGAATTCACCCGCATCAAATCCCTGAAGGCATTCTCACAGCGCATCGCTGGTGCCGCGGGCAAAAGCACGAATGTCGAGGTTGTCCCCCAAGGCGCTCCTCGTCTCGGTGGCAATGGACCCATCATGGGATTTGCCATGTCTTCCTTGGGCGTGCCTGTCACTTATGTAGGCATGACTGGCTATCCAAAAACGCACCCCATTTTCCAAGATTTCAGCAAGAGGGCCAATGTCCTCGGTATCGCAGACCCCGCCGTGACTGATGCGATGGAGTTCGAGGATGGCAAGCTGCTCGTCGGCAAGCATCAAAATGTCGCGGAAGTCACTTACGATAACATCCGCAAACGCGTTGGTGAAACCACATGGCGCAAACTCTGGGAAGCCGCCCGCTTTGTCGGTATGGTGAACTGGACTATGCTCCCGCACATGACCGCCGTGTGGAAGAAGATCCAAACTGAGCTACAACCCAAGCCCGACGCCGCCAAGAAGATGATTTTCTTTGATTTGGCCGACCCAGAAAAACGCTCTACTGAAGATCTCGCGCTTGCCCTCAAGGTGATCGCCAAATTCCAGCCCCAGCACAATGTCATACTGGGCCTCAACGAAAAAGAGGGTTTGCATGTCGGCAAGGTGCTCGCCATTAAAACCGTCGGCAAAGGTGAAAAACTGATCGTGGATCTGGCAAAGAAAATCCGCGAGAAGCTCGACATACACACTGTGACCATCCACCCCGTGCAGTTTGCAGCCGCCGCCGATGCCGCTGGTGCTGTCTCGGTCGTCGGCCCTTACACACCCAACCCGAAAATCTCCACTGGTGCTGGAGACCATTTCAACGCTGGTTTCTGCATCGGACGACTCCTCGGCTGCGATGTGGCTCAATCCCTCCAGCTCGGTGTGTCGTGCAGCGGGTTCTATGTTCGCCAGGCTATCAGCCCAAGCCGCGAGCATTTAGTTCGCTTCCTGCAGACCCTCTAACCCCTCCATGCCTTTCGTCCCCCCGTCTGTCGGCGGAGGGGAGGACTGGCTAGTGCTGTGCAGATCCATACAGGCACCTGTTCGTGGTCCTCCGAAGACTGGCGAGGCTCATTCTATCCAGAGAACCTACCGCACGGGGAGTGGCTTACTTTCTACTCCTCGCATTTTTCCTGTATCGAGGTCGAGAGCACTTTCTACCACATGCCCAGCCGCCACCTGACCGAGAGCTGGAACCAGAAGACGCCCGATGATTTTCGCTTCTGCATCAAAATGCCCCGCCAGATTACCCACGAACTGCACCTGCACCAAGAGACGAGTCCAGTGGATCACTTTTTGAATTGCCTGGAGCCCCTTGGCTCCAAGCTTTCCGTCGTGCTGGCACAATTCCCCTGGTCCTTCCATGCGGATCAACACCATCGGGATTTTTTTCATTTCTTGGAGAATTTCCCCCATGACCGAGTCCGCCTTGCGGTCGAATTCCGGCACGATTCCTGGTATCAACCCCGCTTCATCCAACTGTGCGAAAAATACAACACTTCTTGGGTCTGGTATGACACCCAACCCGTGGGAGGCTCTGGCCCCTTCATGAACCACCCGAAAACCTGCGATCTTGCCTACATTCGCCTGCTTGGAGATCCTCGGACACAGTTCAGCTCCGACGGCGAACCCCGCCACCACTACAGGCAAGTCCAGTGGGCCCGAGACTGGGAATTGGGGCTTTGGTGCCTGAAAGTCGAACGCATGCACAACCTCTCGGAATCTTTTATTTTTTGCGCCAACCACTATGAAGGTTTTGCACCCGCTACAGTGGAGAAAATCCGCCAGCGTTTCCAACTCCCTGCGCGCACCATCGCACCGGAATGGACCCTGCAACGCCATGCCTCCGATCAGCAGCCCGATTTCTGGGGAACGCCACCACCCAATTCCCCTTCCCTCTAAAAATTACCGACCTAAAAACGGCAATGAAAACAAGGCGAGGATTTGGACATAATAGGCATTTTGTGTTGATGGAATCATGATTTTTTGAGCAGTTGGTGAA
>DYRQ01000055.1 GCA_020718645.1 Verrucomicrobium spinosum | reverse complement strand
AGGCATCGTGCGGTTGCGCGGTGTCGAGCAACCACTCGTTGATGTCGAAATCCTCACCCTCGAACATGGCTCAACCGTAAGTCAGGCAGAGCAGGGTGGAAAGGGAAAAAGCCTCTTTGTCAGATAGATCGGGTGGTCCCGAGAGGATTTGAACCTCCGACCAAAGGTTTAGGAAACCTCTGCTCTATCCAACTGAGCTACGGGACCAAAAAGAGGGCTCTTTTATAGGGAAACTCCCACAATAGCAAACTTCGGCAACTGCCCTGAAGCCAGCAGGCGCAGTCCCCGTCACTCTGGCTTAGACGCAGTAATCCTCAGTTTCTTGTAGCGGAGTCCAGAGAGCTTGCGAGCCACCTCGTCAGCCACAGGGGCAGCGATGTTCACCACACTCTCTTTGTCGTGGAGTTTGATGTAGCCGATGGTTTCTTTGGGCACACCCACCTCATTCATGATCATACCCAAGATATCGCCGGGGCTGATTCCCTGTTTGCGTCCGATATTGATCACGAGTGGCACTGTGTCACCTTCATCGAAGCGGGGTTGCTCACGGCCAAATTTCTTCGCAGGTCTATCGGCGTAATCTTTTTTGCCCCGCTTATCGTAGGGTTTATCGAATTTCTTGCCGTGTTCTTTCCCGTAAGGTTTGCGCTCTTGGTATCCCCAACCCGCTTCGATTTCCTGCTCGGGAGTGAGCTTGGCGCCTGGAGCTTTGTCTGGTTGCAACAAATGGAGAACCGCAGAAACGATGTCGGTGGGCATGTGACCCTGGTCGAGCAGTCGCTCCACCAACTCTTCCTGTTTTTTGTAAGTGCCTTCCTCCAGTGTGGTCTTGAGCGTCTCGAAAAACGCGTGTGCCTTGCGCTGCTCCACTTCTTCGATCGAAGGCACGCGCCCACGCGTGGCTTTGCCTTTGGTGGCGCGCATGATATTTTGCCACTTGTAGATCTCGCGACCCGAGACGAAGGTGACGGCTTTGCCGCCGCTACCCGCACGGCCTGTTCGCCCGATACGATGCACATAATCTTCCCCGTCGTTGGGCAGATCGTAGTTGAAGACCACCTCGATCTCTTTGACATCCAGCCCGCGTGCGGCCACATCTGTGGCCACGAGGAATTCGATGCCGCGGTTGCGGAATTTGTTCATCACCCGCTCGCGCATAATCTGGGTCATGTCACCGTGCAATTTGTCGGCCATGTATCCTCGTGCCAAGAGATGTTCCACCAGATCGTCCACCATCATCTTGGTGGCGCAGAAAATGATGGCATACTTGACATCATCTATGTCTATGAGACGGCAAAGAACCTCAATTTTCGTGCGACGATCTACCTCATACCAGATCTGATCAATGGCCGGGGCTGTCATGGCCTGGGACTCGATCTTGATCGAGACAGGGTCGCGGGTGAATGTGCGGATCAAGTCCTGAATGGCGCGCGGCAGCGTGGCTGAGAAAAAGACGGTCTGCCGATCCTCGGGCACATCAGAGAGCACTTTGCGGATGTCGTCCACAAAACCCATATCCAGCATGCGATCTGCCTCGTCGAGGATGACCATGCGCACTTCATTGAGCTTGAGCGATCCTCGCTCCATATGATCCATCACTCGCCCTGGGGTGCCGATAATGATATTGGCTCCCATGTCGAGCCCACGGAATTGTCGTTCGTAGGATTGGCCGCCGTAGATGGGCAGTTCTTTCACCCCGCGTTTGAATGCGGCCAGCTTAGCCGTTTGCTCGGCAACCTGAACGGCTAACTCGCGTGTGGGGCAGAGGATGAGCACCTGAGGTTGTTTGATGGTGGGATCTACTTTCTCGATAGCCGGGATCGCAAATGCGGCCGTCTTCCCGGAGCCCGTCTGGGATTGTCCCACGACATCTTTGCCCTCCATGAGCACTGGTATAGCGGCCGATTGTATCGGTGCAGCCTCTTCAAATCCCATCTGGGCTACGGCTTTGAGCACTTCGGCAGACAGACCTAGCTCGGAAAACGGTTTTTTGTTCATACCTTTCCCTAGCAGAGTGCAGGTGCCCTGTCAGTGAAATAAGAGGGAAACTGTGGATTTTCCCTCGAATCATCCTCAAGCAAGCGCTCGAGCCGCACGGCGTCCACTGAGAACAGCCCCCTCGATGGTCGAAGGCAATCCGGTGTTCGTCCAATCGCCAGCCAGCAAGAAATTACCCCACTCAGTTCGGGTGTCTGGGCGCAAAGGCAGCATGGAGGGAATAGCTCGGAAAGTAGCCTCTTTCGCACGGTAAACAAACTGGTGCATGAGGTTGGCTTCGCGCGCCACTGGCAGGAAACGACGGCATTCTTTGAGCGCTAGTTCGACCAGTTCTAGGGACGGGGTATTCATGTGCGGCTCGGCGGCACTGATCACAAGAGAGAGGCTGGGCCACCCGGATTCTGTGCTGCCGTGGATGGCTACACGATTGAAAGCCCATTGAATGGGAGAATCCAGAAAACCGATGATGGGTTCACGGCAAATAGGACGATCGAACCAGAGGTGGATGGCAATAATTGGGCTACCTTGGATCTGTTCTATTTGGCCTCTCAGTTTCGATTCTCTGGGAAGTAGATTCCGCAAGCCGTGCCACGGCAAGGCACTCACGACAGCTTCAGCCGGCAAGGCCTTGGCCGAACCGAGCACAGCGCGCTGGACTAGACCTCCATCGAAATCGAGCCGCACGACAGATTGTCCTGTCAAAATTTCACCGCCGCACGCGAGTAGGATGTCGCTCGCTCGCTTGGCAAATAGATCACTCAGCCCAACAGAGGGTAAAAGAATCGCGCTGTGTGCGGGAGAGGAAGCAAAGGCACGGCGCACCGTCTCTACGAAGAGTTCGGCCGAGGCATCCTGCACGGTCTCGTTGAGGGCGGCTGCGCAGAAAGGTTCCCACATCCCACGGATGCTTCCAGGCGTTTGGCGATTGGCTAAAAGCCATTCCGCGACGGTGCTGGATTTCCACTGGCCAGGCTTAGAAAGAGCGGCACCAGCTCCTGCCTCAATAACGGCTAAGCGATCCTTGGCGGACATCTCTGGGAAAAAGGCGATAGCTCCAAGCAAGTGCAGTGGATAAGGCAGTGGGGGAGCCGCTAGTCGGGTGACCCCAAATTTTTCGCTGGCGTAATGGAGTCGAAGACGGGGGGCGCCTTGGAGTAGGTGTGCCGAGCCTATTTCTTTCAGAAACTGTAAAGTTTCGGTGTAGCAACCCATGAGGATGTGCTGACCGTTATCCAGAATATCACCTGTCTTAGGATCACGGTAGGAATGAGCCCTGCCACCGAGAGTCTGGCGAGCTTCGACCAGCGTGACTTTGTGCCCACTGCGAGCCAGTTCAACAGACGCTGCCAATCCTGCCAGACCACCTCCCAGCACAACCACCCGTTTCTGTGGGGTGGGTGCCGGCCCTTTTTTCAACCAACGCGATTCGGCGCGCCAGGCACGGTGCATGAGACGCACTTTGGTGAGCTTGGAAAATTTTGTAGCGTGATGCCACACATCGAAGTTGCGTCCTCGGATACGCTCGAGCACCTCATAGTAAACACCGCGCATGATCTGCGCGGCCAACAGTCGCGGCCTGTCCGAAGGTGGCAACACCCGATCCGCTGCGGAGTAGTAATGCTGCGAGCGCTCGGCCATGATGCGGTAGAGATGGCGGAGATTATCGTTGACCCCGTGTTTGCGCAGATCGTCCCGCGTGCAACCAGCCCTCTCAAAATCTTCGGCGGGCAAATATATACGACCGTAACCTAAATCGGTGCGCACATCGCGCAGGATGTTGGTTGTCTGGAAGGCGAGCCCCAACTGCTCGGCGTATTCCGTGCTCCGCGGGTGGCGGCATTCGAATATTTTTATACTCACCAAACCCACGCACGAAGCGACGCGGTGGCAGTAGAGACGCAGATCCTCCCATGTCTCATATTCAGGTTGGTGCGCGTCCATTTCCACACCCAAAATAATCTCCTGCAAGAGCTCTTCAGGAATGGAGTAATCCCGGATAACTGGAACCAGTTCCTTGGCCAGCGGCAACGAGGGATTTCCCTGATAGCACTCCTGAATCTGACGGTGCCAATCAGCCAGCCCCTCCAGTTTGGCAGCCACGGGTGTCGCTGTATCGTCGGCGATGTCGTCCACCACACGGCAGAAGGCGTAGAAGACCGACATGGCATGCCGCTGTTCCTTTTTCAAAAAAGAAAAGGACGCAGCTAGGTTGGAGCCGCTGGAGGCTGTAATGGTCTGGCTCTGTTGCGCCATGAGAGTCTCAGGAAAGGAGGGTTTCCAACAACAGGCGCACGCCAAAACCGCTGGCTCCCTTGGCTAGGTAGGGCAAGTCGCGCGTCGTCCACGCCGTGCCAGCTATATCGAGATGCACCCACGGCAATTCACCCACCCACTGTGAGAGGAAAGCGGCTGCCGTGCAGGCACCACCTTCGCGCCCCCCCGTGTTTTTCACACACGCCACATCACTGCGAATCTGGGTGCGGTAAGGCTCGTCATAGGGCAATGGCCAGACTTTTTCTCCTGTAGCGTCTCCCGCTTTTCTGAAAAGGTATTCCAATTCAGAACCAGAGGTGAAAAGCCCTGCTTTGTAAGTGCCAAGTGCGACGATGACCGCCCCGGTAAGCGTGGCAAAATCCACGATGCGGTGCGGGCGATGCACGATGCGCGCATAGGCCAAGGCATCTGCCAATACCACGCGTCCCTCGGCATCGGTATTCAACACTTCAATCGTCTTACCATCATAAGTAGTGACAATATCACCCGGCCTGTAAGCTTGGGAATCGAGCATATTTTCCGCAGCCGGAATGAGGCCCACAACATTGATTTTCAGCTTCAAGGCCGCAATCGCTCGCATGATGCCCAACACGGCGCAACCGCCCATCTTGTCGTATTTCATCTCATCCATGCGGTCGCCGGGTTTGATAGAAATCCCACCTGAATCAAAGGTGATAGCTTTACCCACCAGCGCCAGCGGCGCCTCTCCTTTGCGACCACCCTGATAGAGCACCTCGATCAGTCGTGGGGGATGAGCGCTACCTCCACCCACAGCGGTCATCCCGCCGAAACCACCTTTCTGGAGCGTCTGCTCTTCCAGCACTTTCACCTTCAGGGCAGGGAACTCCACCCCCAGAGACAAGGCCGTCTCTGCCAGCGCTTCCGGGTAGATATAGTTGCCGGGCAAGTCGCCCAGCGAACGGGTAAAATTGACTGCCTCTCCAATAATCTGTCCGGCGTGCACCAGCTCTGCCACCGCTGGCATCTTGGGTTTGGCAACGAGAAGTTGCACCTGTTGGACACGGCTCTTGAGCTTGCGGTCGTCGGGCAGGAAAGTATCAAAATAGTAGCCTCCCATCAGGATGCCCACGGCTATCTCACGAGCCCATTTTTCTGCGCCACGGAGATCAACAATCATACGGGTCACACCCGCCTGTTGCAGGACGCGCACTGCGGTGCCTGCCGCTTGGCGATAAGTATCCGCCTCAATCTGGATGCCGTCACCAAGCCCTATAGCTAAGCTCCGACCTTCGGGCGTGGAAAAGAAGGCAGCACTGTTGGCCTCACCCTTAAATTCACCTGGCAATAATTCACCAGGAAACGGTTCACCTTTTTTAAAAAAACGAACGAGGACGGCACCCTGTTTTCGGGATGCCACTGAGACTGTTTCTAAAACCATACCCGCCTTTACACAGAAACTCGCCGCATGGCGATGAATTTTGCTACCTGTCACAACAGAGTTTTTACTCTACCACTCCACCATGAGGGGTGTCTGGAAAAGCACTACTTCTGTTTAAAATATGTTTATCCGTAGATAGAGCTGACCATTTTGTAGGGGGATTGGTCGTATTTTTTCCTGAAATGTTCATTTTATACGATTGCATGCTGAAGAATTGGTCTATATTTTTACAATTCACAATTGTTGCATTTGTGTTGAAAAATGTTGTCGTATTATGATCGTTGTCCTCAAACCTCACACACCCACTGGTGGTATTGATCGCGTGATCCGCGAGATCGAAAGGCTTGGTTATAAACCACACCCCGTCTGTGGAGACATCCAGACCATCGTGGCTGCCATCGGTGATGAGACTACGCATGGCTCTCTCGAAACACTGACAGCATGGCCCGAGGTCGAATCAGTCATGCGCGTGCAAAAAAGGTATAAACTCGTGACTCGCGAAGGTGATCGCCCCGATACCACCATCACCGTGCGCGGTCAAAAAATCGGCGCCGGCCAACCACTCTGCCTCATGGCAGGCCCTTGCTCTGTGGAAAGCGAAACCCAACTTATGACCACTGCTGAGGCGGTCAAAAAGGCTGGCGCCACCATCCTCCGCGGCGGGGCTTTCAAACCCCGCACCTCCCCCTACGAATTCCAAGGGCTGGGAGAAAAAGGCTTGAAACTCCTGTCCAAAGCCCGCGACGAATTCGGCTTGTCCATCATCACGGAACTCCTTTCGGAAGCTGACACCGATCTCGTGGCTGAGCACGCAGATATTCTCCAGATTGGCGCACGCAACTCTCAAAATTTCCAACTCCTCATCCGCGCCGCCAAGACTGGCAAACCTGTTTTACTCAAGCGCGGGTTGAGCATGCGCATCGAGGAGTGGTTGCTAGCTGCCGAATATCTCCTCGCCTCGGGTAACCCGAATGTCTTCCTATGCGAGCGTGGCATCCGCACCTTTGAGACTTACACGCGCAACACGCTAGACCTCTCGGCTGTGGCCATTGCAAAAAAAGAAACCCACTTGCCCGTGATTGTTGATCCCAGCCAAGGCTGCGGACGCGCTGACCTCGTCATCGAAATGTGCAAAGGTGCTATAGCCATGGGCGCTGACGGCCTCCTCGTCGAGGTTCACCCCAACCCCTCCCAGGCATGGAGCGACGGTCAACAACAACTGGATGTAAGCCTGTTCAACGAGCTGGTGCGGGTCATTTCCCCATTCACTCAAGCGGCAGGGCGTCCACAAACCACATGACCCTCCGTTTTCTCCCCACATGCTTTGCCTCTTACCGTTCTGACAACCACCACCTTTAGATCAACCCCCATGAACCCCACTATCGAACGCATCCTCCTCCTCCAAGGCTCTACTACCACCACACGATTTTTCCGGACACTCCTCAGCCAGGCCGAGACCATCCTGATCGCCCAGATGGTGGAAGACGATTTGCCCTCCCAGATGGAGCGCGAGAAGCCAGACATGATCATCCTCGAGATGGGCGAAGATTCTCCTTACGGCTTGCAGGTGCTCTGCGCCATCCGCTCGCTCAAACCCCAGCTCCCCGTCTTGATCGTCTCGGAAAATCGCAGCCCTGAAATCACCATTGAGGTCATGAAGAATGGTGCTTACGACATCCTCCACTCTCCTTTCGACCAGAAACAAGCGCACTTCCTCGTGCACGACGCGCTCAACACCGTCCGCAGCATCAAATCCCTCAAGGCCGGGGTCAACCCGAACGCTAACTTCGCTCCAGAAACTATTATTGGCTCCACGCCCGAAATGCAGGGCATCTTCAAAATCATCGGCCAAGTCGCCCCCAGTAATGCCACCGTGCTCGTGACTGGCGAAAGCGGTGTTGGCAAAGAGATGATCGCCCGCGCCCTCTACCGCCACAGCCTCCGCAAAGGACAGCCCTACATGGCTGTCAACTGCGCCGCCATCCCAGAGAACCTTCTCGAGAGCGAGCTGTTCGGTCATGAAAAAGGCTCTTTCACCGGTGCCACAGCCCTCCGCAAAGGCAAATTCGAATACTGCGATGAAGGCACCATTTTCCTCGATGAAGTCGGCGAAATTCCCCTAGCCACCCAAGCCAAGCTTCTGCGAGTGCTCCAGGACGGTGAACTAACCCGCGTCGGCAGTAACATACCCATCCGCGTCAATGTCCGCATCATCGCCGCCACCAACAAAGACCTGGAACAAGAAGTCGCCAACAAACGCTTTCGCGAAGACCTTTTCTACCGACTCAATGTCGTGCGAGTGGAGTTGCCTGCCCTCCGCGAACGCAAAGCAGATATCCCCGCCCTAGCCTTAGCGGTTCTGCGCAAAATCTGTGCACGCGAGGACATCAGCGTCGTTTCCATCGCTCAAGAAACCATGCAAATCCTCGAGAATTATTCTTGGCCCGGCAATGTCCGCGAACTCGAGAACTGTATCCACCGTGCCACGGTGCTAGCCACCGGAGACACCCTCCTGCCCCACCATCTGCCCCAAGCTATCCTCGGCGTGGCCAAACCTCGCCAGAGCGGTGCCGACGCAGAGCTGAACGACGCCTTCTCCACCATCATGCGCTACAGCGCCGACCACCCAGAAAAACCTATGTTGGAAATGGTGGAACACGAGTTACTCTTGCGCGTGCTCCGCGAGGTGCACGGCAATCAAGTCCAAGCCTCCAAACGCCTCGGCATGGCCCGCGCCACCCTTCGTAAACGCATCGAGCAACTCGGCCTGCATCACGAATTCCCGGGCCGCGGCTGACCCCCAGAGCTTCCTTGTGCAGACCCATTCGCGACTGATCAGCCTCCGCTTCATGGTGGTAGCGGCTTGCTTGATTTTTTGCACCATGACCCCAATCGCGGCACTGTCTGACGCCCAACCGGAGTCTCCTCAGATCGGTGTCCAGCCCTCCGCTGTCTCCCCTCGCCAATGCCTTGAGCTGGCCATGGCCAAACGCCGAGGTGGTGACCTAGCGGCTGCGGAAGCCTACTTCCGACAAGCCCTCTCCCTCGAACCCACCCTGCGTGGCATCCATTACGAACTCGCCATGATCCGCTACGAACTCGGTGATATGAAAGGGGCCTACGCCGAAGTCGGAGCCGAGGTCAGCCTCTCCGGTCCCACCCTAGATACCGAAAACCTGACCGGGGCTATCTTCCTTAAAATACAGCGCTATGACGAGGCGCTCGACACCTTCCAACGCGCCTGTTCCCTCGCTCCCGAGAACCCGGTTCCGTGGAACAACCTTTGCGAAGCCGCCCGACTCCTTGATCGCTGGGAATTGGCGGCTAGTGCGCTCGACAAAGTCATCGAACTCAAGCCGCTCGATACGCTCGCCAAACTTCGCAAACAGCTCATCCGCCTCAGCCGAGGGGAATCAGCCCAAGTCCGCACGGAGATCGAACAAAACCGCCAACAATCCCCCTACGACCCCTGGGTGGATGCCGCCGCTGTCGCCCTCGAACTCGCTGACGAGCACTGGCCTGAAGCCCGGAACGAGTGGAGTGCTTTCGTGCGCCGCGCCAACCCCGATTTTGTAGAGGCCGTGCGCAAAGACCAGTTCTACGCGCGCCGCGCTCTCACAGAGCCGGCAAAATTTTTAGCCAAGCCCTGAAGCTGGCTACAGCTCAAATTCCAGCCCACCTCACCTATTGATTTTTGCCTTGGTCTCAGGCGTTTCTCTGAGTAGGATACCACACCGCATGGAACGGGATATCCTCAAGACACACCAGAAAGCGCTCAGCATCAACTTGCACGAGCAACGCTACGGCACCTTTGCCGAGATCGGTGCCGGCCAAGAAGTCGCCCGCTGGTTTTTCCAAGTCGGCGGCGCCGCTGGCACAGTGGCCAAAAGCATGTCCGCTTATGACATGACTTTCAGCGATGCCATCTACGGAGCCTGCGAACGCTATGTCTGCGAAAAACGGGTCGTCACCATGCTCGAGCACGAGTGGTCCCTGCTCCAAGAACGGCTCGGAGAGGCCCGCGGCGACCGCACCACTTTTTTCGTTTTTGCCGACACCGTAGCCGCCCGCAGCTACACCCGCCAAAATGATTGCCACGGTTGGCTGGGGGTTCGTTTCCAGACCTGTCCCCTCGCCGAGCCCAGCCAGATCCTCCTCCATGTCCGTATGTGGGATCGCGAAAATATCGCCCAGCAGGAAGCTCTCGGCGTCGTCGGCGTCAACCTCATCCACGCCGCTTTCAACTACCACCAACGCCCCGAGGTCATCGTCGAAGCGCTCGTGGACAATCTGACCACCCAGCGCATCGAGGTGGATATGCTCAAGTTCACCGGCCCTGCCTTCGCCACCGTGGACAACCGCCTCATGGCTGTGGCACTGGTGGAACGCAGCTTGACTGACGCCGTCTTCATCGGCCCCAGCGGCGTCGCCCTCGCCGAAGATCTCCTGCGCAAGAAACCTATCCTCCTCCAACGCGGCTGCTTTCGCCCTTTCACTCTCGCTCACATGGACATGATCGAGTGCGCCCGCGCCCAGTTTTCCCAAGAACCCTCCGTCCAAGGCAAAGATTTCGTTTTCCTCCCCGAACTCCCCTTGAACCGCATGGCCATTCGCGGCGCCCTAGACCCCGCCGATCTCATCGCCCGCACCGAGATGCTCACCGCACTCGGACACACGACCATGATTTCCAAATACTCGGAATACTTCCGCCTCAGCGCCTTCTTCCAGCGGTTCACCCAAGAGACCGTCGCCTTCTCCATGGGCATGGAGGAACTCCAATCCCTCTTCACCGAGAACAACTACGAAGCCCTCAGCGGCGGCATCTTGGAAGCCCTCGGACGCCTCTTCAAAAGCTCCGTCAAACTCTATCTCTACCCGCAGCGCGATCCCAAGACCCAAGTCATGATCACCGCCCGCAATTTCCAAGTCGCCCCCAACCTCCGGGGCCTCTACGAGCACCTCACCAGCAACCGGCTCCTCGAGCCTATCGCGGGCTACGATGAAAAAGTCATGACCCTCCACTGCGACGATCTTCTCTCGAAAATCGCCGCCGGTGATCTCTCCTGGACAGCGGCAGTCCCTGCCCCCATCGCCGACTACATCCGCTCCCACAAACTTTACGGCATCCCTCAATAAATTTGCGGTGGGGGGAGCATGGGGGTCAACGCTTGACATTTGACAATTTCTTCCGGATGACACGAGAGTAGGTTTTTCAACCCGCTTCCCCAGAGCAGCCCACTAGAAAGTCCACTCTCCTATCTAAGGCACGCGAGCAGGAGGCTCACGCCACTCTGATATAGCATCCCAATCGGGTCTTAACTTAGCGCCATTTCACCCTGACCCCTATTTTAACACCGTTCACCTCGATCGGGGGGATGCGGCTTTGCTATGCACCATGAAGTAGATGACTGGCACCGCCATGCGGGAGAGGAGCAGGCTGGCCATCTCTCCAGCCATCAAGGCAATCGCCAACCCTTGGAAGATCGGATCAAACAAGATCACCCCCGCCCCCACCACGACCGCCATAGCGGTCAATAGCATCGGGCGGAAACGCACCGCACCCGCATCGACCACCGCTTCTTCCAGCGGCATCCCCTCGCGAAGTCGCTGCTCGATGAAATCAACGAGGATGATCGAGTTGCGCACTACGATCCCCGCCCCGGCCATAAATCCGATCATCGAGGTGGCACTGAAAAAGGCTCCCATCGCGCCATGCGCAGGCAAGATGCCCACCAGAGAAAAGGGAATCGCGGCCATCACGATCAGCGGTGTGGTGAAGGAGCCAAACCACCCCACCATCAACAGATAAATCAGCACCAGCACCACAGCAAAGGCGGTGCCCAAATCACGAAAGACCTCGATCGTGATATGCCACTCGCCATCCCACTTGATCGCGGGGTGGTTATCGGTGGAGGGCATAGTGGCGTTGAGGATCTGCACCGCTCCGGCGGGTCCGCCGAAGGCTTGCGCATCGAGCTTGGCCAGCTCTTTGTTCATCTCGGCAATCGCATAGACCGGGCTTTCGATCACTCCAGCCACATCGCCGATGACATAGATGACCGGCATGTTGTTTTTGCGGTAGCCTGTTTTTTGTTCGATGACCCGCTCGATGCGGACGAGTTCGCGGAGGGGGATCAGCGGGGGTTTTGCGGGGGCTGCGCCGGGCTCCGGTAGAGCGTTGGCGTCGCCGCTGCGCACCCGCACGGCCAGCAGATCTGCGGAGCGGGAGATGGTAAGGGGATCGAGTTCGAGTATCACATTGACATCCTCTCTCTCGACCGGATCGTGGAGAAGATCCACCGCCAGCCCGTCCACACCGATCTGGACCGTGCGGGTGATGGTCTCGGCACTGATGCCGGAGAGCGAAGCCTTCTCTTTATCGACGACAACAAGATCTTTGGGGCGGTTGCTCTCGACATACCAATCCACATCAACGACTCCCGGCGTCCTGGCGAAGATCTCGCGCACTTGCTGTGCCAGCCGCATCCGAGAAGCCGGATCGGGGCCATAGACCTCGGCGACCAAGGTCTGAAGCACGGGGGGACCGGGGGGCACCTCGGCAATCGCTACTCTGGCTCCATACTGCGCCGCAATCGCTGCCACGGCAGGCCGCACACGCTTGGCGATCGTATGGCTATCGGCATCCCGCTCGTGCTTGGAGACCAGATTGACTTGGATATCGGCGACATGATCGCCCCGCCGCATGAAGTAGTGTCGCACCAGCCCGTTGAAGTTGAACGGAGCTCCCATCCCAGCATAGATCTGGTAGTCGGTCACCTCCGGCTCCACACGGACCGACGCCGCGATCTCGCGTGCGGCCCGAGCCGTCTGCTCGAGGGAGCTGCCTTCCGGCATGTTGAGGATGATCTGAAACTCGCTCTTGTTGTCGAAGGGGAGCATCTTGACCTTCACCCACCCCGCCGGCACCAGCACGCAGGAGCCCAACAGCAGCGTCGCGCATCCCACTAAAAAGCCTCCGCGCCAAGTCGGATGATGCAGCAACGGCCCCATCACACGCCGATACAGGCGGGTGAAAAAGTCATCCCCGCCCCCCTCGCCATGCCCGTCCCCATGTCTGGTCGCTGCCCTAGGCAAAATCCTCTTAGCCGCCCACGGCGTCACCACAAACGCCACGATCAACGAAAACACCATCGCCGCCGAAGCCCCGATCGGAATCGGTCTCATATACGGCCCCATCAGCCCGCCCACAAACGCCATCGGCAAAATCGCCGCGATCACGGCTAGGGTGGCTAAAATCGTCGGGTTGCCCACCTCTCCCACCGCCTCGATGGCGACCACCGCCATCGGCCTGCTGTGGTTGGCAGGTAGCCGCACATGCCGCACGATATTTTCGACGATGACGATCGCATCATCCACCAAGATCCCGATTGAAAAAATCAACGCGAATAAGGTGATACGGTTGAGGGTGTAGCCGTAGAGATAAAAGACCATCAATGTCAACGCCAGCGTCGAGGGGATGGCCACCGCCACGACCAACGACTCCCTCCATCCCAACGCAAAAAGCACCAGCAGCGTCACCGACACGACCGCGACGGCCATATGATACAACAGCTCGTTGGACTTCTCAGCGGCGGTCTGTCCGTAGTGGCGTGTGATACTCACCGTGACATCGCTCGGGATGATCCGTCCCCGTTGTGACTCGACCTTAGCCAGCACATCTAGGGCGACGGTGACCGCATTTGCCCCCGGCCTCTTCGCTACGGTGAGAGTGACCGCCGGCTCCTCTGCGGCGATGGCGGAGGAGGCGCCTTGGCCTGTGCCAAAAAATACATAGTTGGCAGGCTCTTCGCCCGCATCCACAACCCGCGCCACATCGCGCAAATAAATCGGGCGTCCTGACGCCGACCCCACGACGATCCCCGCCACATCTTGAGCCGTCTGCAAAAAAGCGCCGGTCTGAATCGAAATCTCTTGGTTTGCGCTGGTCAGCCCCCCAGCCAACGCCTGGCGGTTGGCCTGTTGGATCAGGGGAATCAGACCCGCAGGAGTCAATCCCCTCGCCGCAAGAGCCGCGGCATCGAGTTGGATCCGCACCTGCCGCCGCACCCCACCCAAAATCTGTGTCTCGGCGACCTGCCCACACTGTTTGATCTGATCATCAAGCTGTGCGGCCAGTCTGCGCAAGGTCAGGTGATCGTAGCGGGAGCTGTGGAGGGTGATGGCCAAGATGGGCACATCGTCGATTGAGCGAGGTTTGACAAGAGGCGCGGCGACTCCTTGGGGGATCCGGTCGAGGTTGGACTGGAGCTTGTCGTGGACACGCAGCAACGCCGCCTCGGCATCGGTGCCCACCTTAAAACGCACCACCACAACGGCCTCACCGGGACGCGAAATCGAATAGACATACTCGACATCGGGGATCTCCCAAAACAGTTTTTCCATGGGGCGTGAGACCCGCTCGCCCACCTCATCGGCTCCGGCTCCGGGCTGAGCGACAAGCACATCGATCATGGGCACTTTAATCTGGGGCTCTTCTTCGCGGGGGAGCAAAAGCACCGCCATGCAACCCAACAAGACCGACGCGATGACCGCCAGCGGCGTGAGCTTCGAGTCAATGAAGGCTTTGGCCAACAGACCCGCAAGACCGAGAGAAGGGCGATCGCTCATGGCTTCGCGGTCGGTTGAATCGCTTGCCCGTCCTGAATCTCAGCGGTCGGACACAACAAAAACAGCTCCCCCGCATCCAACCCGGAGAGTATCTCGGTCGAGGAACCTTGGGTCTTGCCCGTGCGCACGAGCCGCATACGCGCCCGGCCACCCTCGGCCACAAACACCATCTCCATCTGCCCGCGCTTGAGGATCGCTGTGGACGGAATCGCTAAAGCGGCTGCCCCGCCCGACTTGACTTGGACTCGCCCGAATTGACCCGATCGGATCCCTGCTGTGGACGGCAGGTTGAGCTTGATCGTGAAGGTGTGCGTGGAAACATCCGAGGAGGGGGCGATCTCGCTCACGACTCCCTCCAATTGCAACTGAGCGGCATCAATCCAGACCGGCATCCGATCGTTGAGCCGCACTGAGCCAGCCAAGCTCTCGGGGAGCTGGGCTTCGAGCCGCCATGCGGTCGGCGACTCTATATCAAAAAGCACTTTGCCCGGCGCCGCCATGTCCCCGCGATCCACCCACTTGCGGGTCACGACTCCATCAAATGGGGCGCAGATCGTGGCATCTTCGAGCTGTGAGTCCGCTTCTGCATGAGCTGCGCGGGACTGCTCATAGCGCGAGCGCACGCCATCAAACTCCTGCTGGGTGATGACCCGCTCGGCCAGCAACTTGATGTAGCGGGCGTGCTCGGCTTCGAGTTGGGTCAACGCCGCTTGAGCGGCGCTGAGCCGTGCGCGGATCTCCCGCTCATCAATGCGGGCGATGACCTGCCCCACCTTCACCTGCGTCCCCACATCCGCGCTCACTTCCAACAATACGCCAGTCAACTTGGAAGCTATTTGCGCATAGAGGATCGGCCTCACTGTGCCGGGCACCTCCTCGAGGGCTTCTCCTCCCCGTCCGGCAGTGCCTAGCTCGACCGCGACAGGAGGAGTCGCCTCGACCTGTGGAGCCGGAGGCTTGCCGCACCCCGCTAGCCAGACCCCAAGCCCTGCTGTTAAGACAAACCACCATCTCATGTGTAGAACGCTGTTCATAAAAATAACCTCTTTTCTGCAACTGAGTTACACGATTGTTAAGAATCTGAAGCATGCCTGCTCCCTCCGGATGGTCAAGCCTAACTCCCCGCTAGAAAGCAGCACTTTTTTGTGGGTCATCACAAAAGATTCGTCATGGGTTGTTTCCGGCGAGTTGAACAACGGGGTTGTTCACAGCTTCGGCGGCTAGAGCCGGGGGCTTGGTATCCCCTCGCACCTCGCATCTGCACCCATCGCGCTCTATTGCAAAATCTGGGTTAAAGCAAAATCAATAAACTAGCCCACCACCTGTTTTACAGCTTTCCACAAAGCCTCACCCATAGCCTCAATATCGCTCGGGCGCGAACAGAGCGGGGGCATGAGCACCAAAACATTTCCGACAGGTCTGGTGATCAGCCCGTTATTCCTAGCCACCTCGGACACGCGATGTCCTAGTCTCAATGCCCAGGGGTATTCTTCGCGCGTGGCAAAGTCGGCTACCAGTTCGATGGCGAGAATCATGCCTTCACGCCGGACATCTCCGACATTGGGATGCTGCCAGAACAGATCACCCACACGCACCAGTGCCGCTTCTTTTTCTCCCAACCCACCCAGCAGCGCCCCATCAGCAAAAAGTCCGAGCGACGCCCTCGCCACCGCACAGCCCAGCGGATTACCCGAGTAGCTATGACCGTGGAAGAAGGTCTTCAGCTCGGTATAATCTCCGAGGAACGCATCATAAATCTCCGCTGAGGCCAGCGTGGCTGCTAGTGGCAGGTAGCCACCAGTAATCCCCTTGCCCAGCGCCAACACATCAGGCGCAACCTGCTCTTTCTGAAATGCGAACAAGCTCCCCGTTCGGCCAAAACCTGTCATCACTTCGTCGAGCATGAGCCATCCGCCGTGCGCCCGCACTATCTCGGCAGCGCGTGCCAAGTAGCCTTGCGGGTGCATCCACATGCCGGCGGCGCCTTGCACGATCGGCTCCATCACCAACCCACATAAACTGTCGCCTGCGGCCACTACACGCTGCTCTAATTCTGTCAGACACTCCATCGAACAGCGCTTGCACGCTCGCGCTTCCGTGCCGCGTTCGGGTTGAGCTTTATTGAAAGGACAACGGTAACAGTGTGGGGCGGGCACCTCCACAGTCTGGAATAGCAGATCGCGATAGGTGCGATGGAATAGCGGGCTGTGCCCAAGACTCATCGCTCCCACGGTATCCCCGTGGTAACCGTTGGAGAGTGAGAGGAGCGTCTTTCGCCCCGGCTCCCCTCGCTGTTCACGGGCTTGCACCATCATCTTGAGCCCCGTCTCGATCGCCGTGGATCCGTCGTCGGATAGAAACACTTTATATCCCTGCCCAGGAGCCGCTGTTGCCACCACCAGATCGCGGCAGAGGAACGGCGCACTATCGTTGGTCAGCCCCAGAAACGAACTGTGCGCGATGCGATCCAACTGGCAACGCACCGCATTGTCCAAAGTGGGATGCCGGTGCCCGTGGATATTGGTCCAGATGGAGGAGTTCCCGTCGTAATAGATACGGCCCGCAGCATCAGTCAGGGTGCAACCACTGCCGCTCACAATCACTGTAGGCGTGTGTGCGGGATCGCACCAATCACGCATCTGCGTGAAAGGGTGCCAGACGAACTCTCGGTCGAGCGCCTCGATACTGTCGGGATTATCTTGCTCCTTCATGGGAAAAGTCGCATGACCCTAAGGCATGGTTTTAGAAATTCCAGCAGGAGATTTTGAAGGATACATTTTTGATTGCGACGGCACTCTGGCGCACTCGATGCCGATCCACTACCAAGCTTGGAAAACGGCCTTCCTCGATCGCGGTGCCAAGTTCGACTTCACCGAAGATTTATTCTACAGCTTCGCCGGGATGCACGCACGCGCGATCATTGGCGTGCTCAACGAACGCTTTGGGGACACCCTAGATCCTGTCGAGGTTTCCAACCACAAAGAACACCTCTACCTCGACTACCTGCACACCGTAGAGCCGCTGGAAGCCGTGGTTGAATACGCCCGCCGCGCTGCGGGTCTAGGACATCCCGTGTCCGTGGCCTCCGGCAGCCGCCGCTCGGTAGTCACCAAAACCCTCGACGCCATCGGCGTGCTCGAACTTTTTCCCATCGTCATCACGCCCGAGGATGTTGTGCACGGAAAACCTGCCCCAGACATGTTCCTGCTCGCTGCCGATCGCATGGGGATAGCCCCTGAGAAGTGCCTCGTATTCGAGGATGGCGAGCCCGGCATCGTCGCCGCGCAAGCCGCCGGCATGGCGTGCGTCTTTGTTCCGAGTAGAGCCTAACCTAGCAGAGCCAGTGCCAAGGGATAAGGAGGCGGGGTCAGTCCTTAATATTGACCTTTTTGCGTTTAGACAGCTCGTTCGACAGCGTTGTTCTTGCACCCGCAAACAGTTCTGAAGCTATCCATTCCGTGCTTTGCGTGGTTGTTTTTCGCAGGTGACAGGCCAGCGCTATTTTCACAGGGTGCAGCTTCCGTTCGGTCTT
>DYRQ01000054.1 GCA_020718645.1 Verrucomicrobium spinosum | reverse complement strand
GAAAATCTAGTTCTGGGTCAACTGTTACTTGACCACGAGAATAGCTCTGGTAGGCTTACCCTCTTTATGAATATCACTTTAGAAGAAATCGCCCCGTGCAGGCGCCGGATGCGCGTAGAGATCCCAGTCAACGAAGTCAATTCCGAGATCGAAAGCGTCACAGCAGAATTCCAGAAAGCCGCCCGCCTCCCCGGTTTCCGCCCTGGCAAAGCCCCCAAAGATGTCGTGGCTAAAAAGTATATCAAAGAGATAGACGACGAAGTCCGCGGCAACCTGATTCCCAAAGCTTTTCAAACTGCGGTCAAAGAAAAAAATCTACGCATTGCCAATGCTCTGAATGTGGAAGAGGTCAACTTCCAGCGCGGTATTTCCATGACCTTCTCGGCCATTGTGGATATTGAGCCGGATTTTTCCTTACCTGAATACAAAGGTCTCGTTCTTCCAGAGGCTAGCGTAGAGGCTACTGAGGAAGAGGTGGAAACTTTCCTCAACACTCTCCGCGAACAGCAGGCTGAGTTCAAAAATGTCGAAGGTCGCCCTGTGGCTGCCGAAGACTATGTGGTCATGACTTTCAGCACCGATTGCGAAGGCAAGACTCTGGCTGACATCGCCCCTGAAGCGCGTGTGCTCAGCGGCGGCAACAACGCATGGGTCAGCTTGGCCGACACCGCTGTGCCCGCCGGACTCAAAGACGGACTTGTAGGCATGCAAGTCGGCGAGAAAAAAGAGATTAGCGCGGTTTTCCCCGAGGATTTTTCCATCGAAGCGCTGCGCGGCAAGACAACCCTTTTCACCGTGGAACTCACTGCCATCAAGTCCCGTGTCCTGCCTGAATGGAACGACGAACTTGCCCAGAAAATTGCGTCCCAGCCACTCGATTCACTTCGCACCCGTGCTCGCCAACTGGTCTCTGAAAACAAAAAAGAACGCGTCCGCCGCGGGCAATACGAGTCAGTGATTGAAAAATTATTGGCAGCCTCCAACTTCGATTTGCCGGAATCGGTGCTGAACGCCCACACCCGTCAAGCCATCCGCCGCATTGTGGACTCAAACTCCTCCCAAGGCGTAAATCCACAGGAACTCGAATCTAAGAAAGACGAGATTTTTGCCGTCGCCTCGAAAAATGCCGAATCCACCGTGCGCGCCGACATGCTTTTGCAGCGCATAGCTGAGGCTGAGAAAATCGAAGCCTCGCAGGAGGAAATCCAGCAGCGGCTGGTGCAGATGTCTTACCGCTACCAGATGCCGATGGATAAATTCATGGCTCAAGTGCGTAAAAACAACGCGATTGGTGGTATCGTGGATGAAATCGTGGCTCAAAAGACGCTTGATTTTATTATCGAGCACGCGAAGTTTGAACCAGCCGCATGAACACCCAAAACACAGTTGTCCCTTTCGTTATTGAGCAGACCGGGCGTGGCGAGCGCTCGTTTGATATCTACTCCCGCCTGCTCAAAGACAGAATCGTCTTCTTGGGGACAGCCATTGACGATCAAGTCGCCAATACGGTCATCGCGCAACTGCTCTTTCTCCAGATGGAAGATCCCAAAAAGGATATCAACATCTACATTCAGAGTCCCGGCGGCTATGTCAGTGCCGGGTTGGCGATCTATGACACCATGCAGTTTATGACTTGCGATGTGGCGACCTATTGCATCGGTCAGGCGGCCAGCATGGGCGCCGTGCTCTTAGCTGCTGGCACTAAGGGCAAGCGCTATGCACTGCCAAATGCTAAAATCATGATTCACCAGCCGCTCGGCGGCGCGCGTGGACAAGCTTCCGACATCAGCATCCAGGCCAAAGAAATCCTCCGCACCAAACAAAAACTCAATGAGATTTTAGCCTCCCACACAGGGCGCGCGATCCAAGATGTGGAGAAAGATTCTGATCGCGACTACTACATGACCTCCGAGGAAGCCAAGAATTATGGCCTAGTGGACGAAGTGGTGAAATCACGCAAAGATTTGGCCAAAGCCTAATAATCGTCACCCTGATACTCTTGACTTTCCCACTGCTATGAACGATAAAAATTATCCTATGCGCAACGAAATTCGACTAGTTCCGTTTGCCATCATGGTCAGCCTGACCACATGGCTCGTGTTGAAAATAGCAAAAAACCGCGCCGATAATCTGGCTCGCATGAGTGCTGGCGAATCGGTTTGGGAACGCCGTCACCCTTCCAAATATTGACGCGCTAGCCCCCGCCAGAGTGCTCTGGCGGACAGCGACAGGAGGCACCGCTGCAAGGCGCTCTCTTGGCATACTGTCAGGCTCCTATCTCCCGAGTAGCGCCCCAAAAAACACATGCCCTTGCCAGCACTCCGTGGTGTTTAGATTGATTCTCGATCGGCAGTCAGCTATTATCTTCCTATGACTATCGGTTTTCTCGGAGCTGGCAAAATGGCCACAGCTCTTGCCCGAGGGCTTTTGGCCCGCACAGAACAAGGCCAAACCCAAATTTCAGCCTGCGACACCAACCCCTCTGCCCGTGAGTCATTCACAGCGCAGACAAGTATTGCCTGCGGCACCGACTCGCGCGAACTCTGCCAAGCCTGCGATGTTTTGGTGCTGGCTGTAAAGCCTCAGCAAGCCGTGGACTTGCTCCGTAATCTATCTCACGCACTCGAAGAGAAACTCCTCGTTTCGATTGCCGCAGGTCTTTCCACAGCCCGTATTGAATCCTGTGTCAGCTCGAGCACGCGCGTCATCCGCGTGATGCCCAACACCCCTGCCCTCGTCGGCAAAGGAGTATCTGCGTATTGTCTCGGGATCAACGCCAACAAAGAAGATGCCATGACCACCCGCACCCTGTTGCAGGCTGTGGGCTCAGTCTTTGAGGTGGCCGAAAAACAGCTCGATGCGGTTACCGGTCTCAGCGGCAGTGGCCCTGCCTATGTTTGCATGGTGATCGAAGCCCTCGCCGATGGTGGTGTTGCCGCCGGGCTTCCGAGAGATTTGGCGCTCCAACTGGCTGCGGGCACCGTGGCTGGCTCGGCGGAAATGGTGCTCCAGACAGGCACGCACCCTGCCCTATTAAAAGATGCTGTGGCGAGCCCGGCAGGCACGACCATCGAGGGGTTGCGCGTTCTGGAATCCAAAGGGTTGCGCTCGGCACTCCTCGAAGCTGTCGCCGCTGCAACCCGGCGCTCAATAGAACTCGGTTCCTAAACTGCGGCAGCTATGACGGCTTCGTCCTCTCTGACAATTTTCACAGTCACCTCACAGGGACTGGTTCAAGCCGTGGCAGCACTGATGCAAGCCAAGGTAAAAAATGGCGCCCTGCCTGCCGACTACCTGCTCGTCAACACCACGGATTCCCCCTACCCTGCGGCCTCAGAGCGCGGGCTGCGCGAACTGCACCTACCGGGATGGACTCGATCTGCCGCTATCACTCAAGCGCTCGAACTCTCACCCGCAGGTGCCGTCTATGTGGATCCAGAAGCCGTGCTGCAAACTGAGGGGTGGCTCCACCTCCTGCAAGCCAAAGCCGCTGCAAGCGGGGCTGCGGCCATCGGCTGCCAGACACTCGATACCAGCGGACTCATCCTCTCTTGTGGGCGAAATCTCACCACACGCCTCGGCATCCGCGAACACCACGCCAACATCGGTTGGAACGACTACGATTTTGGACAGTTCGACCGCATGGGTCCTGTGGATTCTCTCGCAGGTTCACTCATATTTTTTACTAGTAAAGCCCTCGTATCAGGTGCCTTATTAGATAAAAATCTGTCACCCAAAACAGCGGTTTTACCGAGAGCATTTCCCCGATGGCTCGAGTTCGACGATTACTGCATGCAACTGCTCTCGCGCAGTCTGACCTGCGAGGTAGAGCCCGCGGTGAAATGTATCTGGTTGGGCGGATTAGAAAAAACGCACGAGCTGTCCCCTGACATCCTATCCACCCGCGCCCGTTACTACGCTTACTGGAGAAAAAAATGGGGGTGGGATCCAGAATTCCCCTGCCATCACCACATCCGAGCGAAGTGGGGGCATACACCGATTTGCCGGGCTTTTGCAGATCGTCTGCTCCAGCCCTTGGATGATGAACCGTTGGTGGACATCCTGCTCCCCACTTGGAATAACACGGCATATCTCAGCCGCTGTCTTGATTCTCTTGCCCAGAGTGAATACCGCGCGATTCGCCTCTACATTCTCGACAATGGCAGTGTGGATGACACCGCCGATTATCTCTCGCGGCTGCAAAAGGATTACCCCTTTCCCATCGAGGTGGCCCGCCCTCCAGTCAACATTGGTGTGCCAGCTGCCATGAACTGGCTGGCGCATATTTCCACAGCACCGCTGTTGCTACGACTGGACGAGGATATTCGCCTACCAAAGAATTGGCTGCGTCCGATGATCGAGCTGCTCCGCGCCAACCCCTACGCAGGTGCTGTTGGACCGAAATTTATTGCAGATGACGCCTCACGAAAAGTCGTCTGTAGTGAATTCCGCCTGTGGCCCGACCGTGGCCCACACTTCGGTGAAGACGATGGCCCCGCTCATTCGCGCACCACTTTCGTCAATGTCCATTTCGGTGGCTGCCTGCTCTATCGTCGCCGCGTATTCGAGATAGCGGGCAATTTCGACATGCGTCTGAGCGTGATTTCATGGGAGGATTTAGAGCACCTGATGCGTGCGCGTGCCGCTGGGTTTGATGTCATTTATGATGGCTCTTTGGAAGTCGAACACCCCCTGAAAGCCTTGCGGGAAGTGCGTCCCATTCACCAGGCCAACTGCCGTGCGAACGGGATCAAAGTCATCTCTCTTTGGGGCTCAGATAGCTTTGAAATCCTCGAGCGCATGATTGACCAATCCGCCCTCACTATCCCCACGCGTTGATCGCCCCTGTCCTCTCTGTAGTCTTAGGGGTGCAACGGAGCCATCTCCCATGCAAACGCTCGGCAACACAAGACGACCTTATCAACTAGACCAAGCCGCTCGCGCACCCCGTAGGGTGCAGATACGCATTTTTGGCAAATGACAAATCGCTATACCCACTAGGTGAACGAGATCGTGAATATTTACAGGCATTGTATTCAGAAACAATACTTTGCCTGTAAACAGTCATCTTCTACCGTGGGTATGCTTGGTCAGCTCACAAGACTTGTTCCTGTCATCTCAGCAGGCTTGGCCACACCCAGCATGTCGAGCAAAGTAGGAGCTACATCAGCCAGAATACCAGACCTCAATTTTACATGAGCCACATCGTTGGCCACATAGAGCAGATGCACTAGGTTTGTGGTGTGCGCCGTGTTGGGGCTGCCATCCGGATTCTTCATGAGTTCGCAGTTGCCGTGGTCTGCGGTGATCAGCAGTTTGCCGCCGAGCGCGAGTGTTTTCTCGACTATCTGGCGCACGCAGTCGTCCACGGTCTCCACAGCTTTGACAGCGGCGGGGAGACTACCTGTATGCCCGACCATGTCGGGGTTGGCGTAGTTCAGGATCACCATGTCTGCCTCGGGCAGTTCCTTCAGCACCAACTCCGTGAGCTGGTGCGCACTCATCTCGGGTTTGAGATCGTAGGTGGCGACATCTTTCGGGCTCTGCGCCAAAACCCGTTTTTCGCCTGGATATTCGACCTCGACTCCGCCGTTGAAGAAAAAGGTCACATGCGGGTATTTCTCTGTCTCAGCAGCACGCACCTGCGTGAGGCCGGCTGCGCTGACCACTTCGCCGAAAATGTTTTTCATCGTCTGTGCTTCGAAAATCACAGGGGTGCCATAAGTCTTGTCGTATTCGGTCATGGTCAAATACTCGATCTGCGGCTGGACGCCACGGTCGAAACCGTCGAAGTCTTTCCTCAAAAATGCTAGGGAAAGCTGGCGGGCGCGGTCGGCGCGGAAGTTGAAGCATAGCACGACATCACCATCACGGACGCGTTGTTCATTGACACAGCCGAAGAGCATGGGTTTCAGGAACTCATCGCCTTGCTGACTCGGGTTGTCGCAGTGGTTGTAAGCCTCGCGGATGGCAGCAGAAGGAGCGCAGGTCTTGGCCTCGCCCACGCCATGGACGATAGCATCCCATGAGAGCTTGGTGCGTTCCCAGCGTTTATCACGATCCATGGCGTAGTAACGGCCCACTACAGTGACTATCTTGACAGGCAGACCTTCGAGATCGGCTTCTAGTTTGGCCATGTAATCAGCCCCACCAGTGGGGGAGGTGTCGCGTCCATCGGTGATGGCATGGATCTGGATATCTGTCACACCAGCCTCTTTGGCAGCTTGGCAGATGGCTACCAAGTGATCTTGGTGGCTATGGACACCACCGTCTGAGATCAGGCCGAAAAGATGGAGGCGGGAGGACTTCGCTTTGGCGAGAGCTTTCTGGAGCGAAGGGATCGAGGCAAACTCGCCATCACGGATCGCTTTGTTAATCCGAGTCAAATCCTGATAAACGATACGCCCTGCACCGAGGTTCAAGTGCCCCACCTCGGAGTTACCCATCTGACCGTCGGGCAGACCCACATCCTCGCCGCTCCCGCTGAGTGTTGATTGTGGATACTTAGCGTAAAGAGTCTCGTGGTAAGGCGTCTTGGCAATGAGTGTCGCATTGCCATCGCGTTCGGCACAGGTGGGGCCGGCAGGGTTGATACCCCAGCCATCTCGTATGATCAGAACAACAGGTTTTTTCATGGTGCCGAAGAGTCGAAGTTTATCCCCCCCTTGGTCAAGCTGAATTATCCCAGATTTTGCAATTGAAAACAGGGGAACTAACGAAGGTCTGTTTTATTAGGTGGTTGAGGAGAAAACGAGCTGATATCCAGATCACCAAAGTGGTGAACAAAAACTAGCGGCATAACGAGCGATTCATGAGATCCGGTGGCAGTTTCTTCTTCTGCTTGGCGCAGCAGGAACCACCGCAACAGAAACCCTGTCCCTGCTGCGGTTTCCAAAGACGCAGGGCGCGGCGAGCAAGGTAAGCGGACGCTAACAAGAGCGCTCCCAGCACCGCTACCATCTCCACCCACGCTGTCATACGAATAACCCACTCACTTGATAGATCAGCACAGCGCTGATCCATGCGAGGGCTGTCATGCCAAAGAATGAAATAGCGGCCCAGCGCCAGTTCAACTCTTTAGCCACCACCGCCACGGTGGCTCCGCACTGGGCGCACAGGGCGAAAAAGACCATGATCCCGATCACCACTGGAAGAGTGAATACCGGCTGCCCCATCCGAGGTCCTTCCGTCCACTTTTCCTGAGCTAAAACTGTGCGCAGGTCATCTGATCCTTCATCCACTTCAGCTCCGAGATTGTAGAGGATGCCTAGGGTGGCGATGATCACTTCGCGTGCCGGGAAACTCGACAGGACTCCCACGGTTATTTTCCAGTCGAAACCCGCCGGATCAAAAACTGGTTGAGCCCATTTGCCGAAACGCCCGAGATAGCTCTGCTCGATGTAAGCTCCATCTATGCGCTGCTGAAGCACCGTGAACTGCTCGGAATCAGGGTCGGCTAAGGCGGTCTCTACCCCGGCTACCGTGGATGACACTGACACCTCTGCCACATAGGCGGCTCGCGTCTTTTCCTCCACCGATGCGTCACGAGGGAAATAGAGCAGCGCCCAGATGAGCACGGAGAAGGCCAAGATCACTGTGCCTGCACGCACCACGAATTCTCTGCCCCGCTCCCACATCCGGAAAAAGACATTGCGCAAGGTAGGAACCCGGTAGTCAGGCATCTCGAGGATGAAAGGCTGCGGCTTGATTTTGAGATAAAGCCGATTCACCACCCATGCGATGGGCAGGGCGAGGGCGATGCCGATAAAGTGCATACCGAAGAGTGCCCACCCTGCCACGATCGGGCCATAGGCTGGCTCGATAAACGCTCCGATCAGCAACACATAAACCGGCAAACGGGCAGAACAGCTCATCAGTGGCACCATTAAAATAGTCGTCAGACGCGCCTTGGGATCTTCGAGTGTGCGTGCCGCCATCACGCCGGGAATGGCGCAGGCATAACCTGAGAGCATGGGCACAAAACTCTTCCCGTTCAGCCCGCACCAGCCGAAGATTTTATCCATTAAAAATGCAGCGCGCGCCATATAACCCGTGTCTTCGAGTAGAGCGATGAAGAAGAACAGTATCAAAATCTGCGGCATGAATACCACCACCCCACCGACGCCGCCGATGATGCCATCCACGACCAAGCTCTGCAAAGTCGGCGCCGACTCCAGCCATGGCCCGACCAACTCCTGCACCCAGCCCGTGGCCGTCTCCACCGAATCCATCAGCGGACCCGCCCACGAGTAGAGGCTCTGGAAAACGACATACATTACGCCCAGAAAAATTAGCAACCCCCAGAATCGGTTGAGCAACAGGGCGTCCACCGACTCGTGCGTGCGTGCCACAGGTCCCACCGAGGCTACTACCCCATCGAGAAGGCGCTCGATATGGCGGTAGTGGAGCACTGACTCCACCGAACCAGGGCTGTAACCCCCTGCGCGTATTTTCTCGCGGGCAGAGTGGATCATGAGCGCCACTTGACTCTGGTTGGGCAAACTCGCTGCATGTGCGCTATCCGCGTCGAATATGAGGCGCAGCGCCTCGGCGTCACTGATCTCCCCACCACCGAGGTTTCTCACTCCGTTGCGCACCATTTCTCGGCTGTCAGTCACGCAGGTTGGCCATTCGATGCGTTGCAGGCGCGAAGGGTGATCCAAGGCGGCACAAACCGCTTTTTTCAAATCTTCGACACCCCGCCCGCGCGTGGCAACAGTCTCGATAACCTGCACACCCAGACGCTGGGATAATTCTGCGACTTCGATCGTGATACCATTTCGCTTGGCAGCATCGCACTGGTTGAGCGCAATGATAGCAGGCAACCCCAACTCGGCAGCCTGCGAGACGAGCAAAAGATTGCGTTTGATATTCGTAGCATCCACGACGAAGACCAGCAGGTCGGGCCTCGCCCCATTCCGCCCCTCCAATACATCCATTACAACCCGCTCATCCTCGGAGGCCGCCTTGAGGCTGTAGGTGCCGGGCAAATCCACCACTTCGAGTGTGCGCCCACACACATCCATGGAGCCTGTCTTTTTGTCCACGGTAATACCGGGGTAATTGGCGATATGTTGGCGCAGCCCTGTCAGGCAATTGAAGAGCGTGGACTTTCCCGTGTTCGGGTTACCGATGAGAGCTATGGTGGCAGTGGGTTTCATAAAAGGAGAAGGGAGGAAAAATTATGGGAAGGGAGGAAGACTAGGGTTGAACCGAAACTTGGATCAGAGCCGCCTCAGTCAGGCGGAGACTGATCTCCTGAGCGTCCAAGGAAACAGAAATGGGGTCACCCAGAGGAGCCACGCGAACAACGCGGAGAGAACGACCTGGAATAAAACCCAACACCGATAAACGCCCAGCACGATCACACTCACTACTGATGGCGGAAATCAAGCCGCCCGAACCCACAGGCACCTTGTCGAGAGAGAGAACAGAACTCATAAAATGGATTGTGCAATAGAAAGTGATGGAGTCAATATAATAATGAGACTTAGTCTCAGTTGCGACATGCTGACACGAGTTCTGGTTTTAGCTCTATTCAATAGCTGAGTCCTCGAGAACAACACTGGAGCAGATTATCGATTTCTGAAAAAAACTCAACTCATGGCGGAACACATCCCCAATCAATGCTCTCCGGGGTTGCGGATGCTAAAAAAAACACCTAGCAACCCGCTGTCGTTTCTAGCGTCGGGTTGTCTGGCACCTCTGTAGTAATGCCGATGCCTGACCACTCCTCACCGCCTGCCTGGCCAGAGCTACTCCCTCATGCAAATCAGGCACCTTGCCAGCGGCCACCAAGGCTAGTCCCGAGTTCAGCACTACAATATCCTCACGAGCCCCTGCCTCGCCTCCCGATAAAAGAGATACGATCACCCGCGCCGATTCATCGGGACTTCCTACGGTCAGAGCGCTGTCTTCCCCTGAGGCAGCAACATAATCTCCAGGTCGGACTTCCGTAGGCAACCCATCCATCGCACCTACAGGACAAAGTATCGTGGACCCAGAGACTGAAGCTTCATCCATTCCTGAACCGTCGGCGGTTACCCCCGACACGACCACCCCTCGCGCAAGCCCACCCATGGCCAGTGCCCGTGCATAGGCAGATGTCAGCGTGCGCTGTGGCACGCCCACGAGCTGCCAAGAGAGACGCGCTGGATTGAGCATTGGTCCGAGCAGGTTGAAGACCGTCCTCGATCCTCGTGCCGCAGCGAGTTTGCGAATTGGAGCCAGCTTGGCGAACACTGGATGATAGAGCGGGGCGAAGAGAAAACAGATGCCGCGTGTCATCAGCATCTCCGCTGAAGCTTCGGGAGATAAATCAACAGGAACCCCCAATCTCTCGAGCACATCAAAGCTACCCGACTTAGAAGAGACGCCGCGATTACCATGCTTGGCCACTGGCACGCCACAAGCCGCAACCACAAAACTTACACAGGTTGAGACATTGAAAGAATGGCGCCCATCGCCCCCTGTGCCGCACACATCCCCCGCACCCTCGACCACCGCAGGCAAGGAGATCATATGCCCACGAGCTGACTCCGCCCACGCCGCTAACTCCTCGGGCGTCTCCCCACGCTGCGCCAAGGCCACCAGAAAATCGGCTTTCTGTTCTAACGCAGCCTCCCCGTGAAGCAGCCAGTTGAGCGCTTCATCTGTTTCAGCTTTGGATAGAGCTTGTGCCGAGGCGGCAGCGATACGATCAGATGTGTTCATGGGGATATTTTTACCCGTAGAACGGCAAGGGAGCAAGCCGCAGAGAATCACCGCCTGCCCAGCACTCGCTCCACCAAGAGACGCGTTGGAGTGTTGAGCGGCAAATTTTCCAGCGCCCACTCGGGAGAGACCCAGCGATATTCCTGCGCCTCGTCATTGAGCACCACTTCCCCAGGTAATGCTGTGGCAGTGTAGTTCATGAGCAAAAAATGTTCTGGTCGAAAAAACTCGGGACATTCGAGGCAGTCTTGGGTTTCCACATAGCGGATATCTTCGACCTCAAGCCCTGTTTCCTCCAGCAGCTCGCGCCTGAGCGCATCTTCGGCACGCTCACAATATTTGATTTTACCCCCGGGAATTCCCCAGAGCCCCGACCACTTGTGAGTCCTCACCAGCAAGCAACGCCGTTCGCTATCGAACATGAGCGCTCCCACCGTAGCGATGGGAAAACGGGTTTTTCCTTCCTGATGTCTCTGGAGATGCCCGAGGACACCCGCCAGATCGAGAAAGAGCAGATCGGGCGCAGAGCGTTTGAGTTTCTCGAGTGAGTCATATCCCGTGAGCACCGCACAAGACACGACACCACCATGCCGGGCCGTCTCGATGTCGTGCTGCATGTCTCCGACAAACAGGGTCTCCGCTGGCGTCAGATCATGCTCGGCCAAAAGGGTCATGATCGTGCCCCGCTTGTCGAGTGCCCCCGTGTAGGGTTTGTCAAAATAATGCCTCACCCCGAGCAATTCAGCCTGCTTGTTCCAGTGTTCGGGGTGGATAGTGCTGAGCAGAAAAATTTTCATTCCCTTCCCCTTGGCATATTCGAGTATCTCTTGGGCACCTGGCAGGAGGGGGATATTTTCTTGCAAGCTGTGGAAGGCGCGATGGTAGTGAAAATCCAGCTCGGGCAAGGTAGCCTCAGGCAGATAGATTTTATAAAAATCGGGGAATGGCAGGAAAAATTTCTCGCGGAATTCCTCCGCTGTCCACGCGGGTTTCCCGTAGTGTTCGAAAATGGAATTGGTCGCGTGGAGCACAGGCACAAAATCATCCGCCAGTGTCCCGGACCAGTCGAAAATCAAGTTTTTGATAGGCACGACTTCAGCCTAGCCCCAATCTGATATTTTGCCAACACTTGGGCTTAGTTCCAGCCCGACTCACCTGCACGCCGGGCTTGAAAAAAAGCCTGCAAAAGCGCCTTGCACTGATCCTGCATCACCCCTGCCACCACCTGAACCCTGTGGTTCAAACCGGGCACCAGATGGGTCGAAGAGGCTCCCCCGAGAAACCCCATCTTACTATCCCCCACCCCATAGATCACACGGCTCAGGCGCGACATGACCGACGCACCGGCACACATCGGGCACGGCTCTTTGGTAACATAGAGTGTGCAACCTTCCAGCCGCCACCCGCCCAGTGCCGCCGCTGTTTGGGTGATAGCCAGCATCTCCGCATGCGCAGTCGGATCTTGCAAGGTCTCCACTTGGTTATGAGCCGAGGCCACCACCCTGCCCTCACACTCGACCACGGCACCAATAGGCACTTCTCCGGCCTGCCACGCCTCTACTGCCTCGTTGAAAGCAAGCTGCATGAAATAGGAATCATCCCGGCGGAGTTCGGAGGGATATTGCTTGGAAAAAGGACAAACACCCGCGCTCGGCTTCACTCTCCACCCCCGTCTGCTGAGAGCGGAGTGGCTAGCCTTTTGAGATACTCAAACGAATAAAGCCCAGTGCGGTGTCCATCTGTGAAATAAAGTTGCACCGCATAGCTACCGACTGGCTGCCAACCCACGATTCGCACACCGGGAAACGAGGTCTGATCCGAACCGCCGATCTTGTTGCCAAAGATGTCAGGCTCGCCCGCCTGATCTGCACTCGGCGAGGCTGCGCGCAGGAATTCCATGGAGAAAAAATCTTCCACCCCGTCCGCCCACAACACTGCCAGAGTATCGCCGACCATCTCGATTTTTGTGGGTGGCGCGATCATGATGCAACCGGGATGAGTTCATAGCCGTCTTTGCCATCTTTGACCTGCCATCCGAGCGCGGCCAACTCCTTGCGACAGCGGTCGGCCTCCGGCCAATCTTTGGCAGCTTTGGCTTTCCACCGAGCCTCGGCTAGTGCGAGAGCTTCTGGCGGCGCTTCATCAGGTGTCGTTTTATCTTCCGAGAGATCTATGCCCAAGGCGTAGAGCATCACGCGCAATCCGTTCCTGTCTTCTGCGCTGGCGGCTTCGCCTTTTTTCTCCAGCTCCCGCAGGCCTGTGAAAAGCCCACCGAGCGCGGCGGGCGTGTTCAAATCATTGCACAGAGCCGCGTGTGCTGGCTCAAATACACCCAAACCGTCCCGCACCAAAGGAGCCGTTATAGAAGGGTCTAGGACATCACATGTCCTAGCTGCTTTGCGCAGCCGCGCCATCGCCTGACGGGATGCATGCAGGGTATCCCAAGTAAAGTTCAGGGGCTGTCCGTAGTGCCCGGAAGCGAGAGTGTATCGCGCTTCCGCAGGTGTGAATCCTTTGGCCCGAATGTCGCCGAGCGTGTAGAGGTTGCCGAGGCTCTTGCTCATCTTGGAGCCATCCACCATCAGGTGCGCGATGTGAAACCAGTGTTTCACAAACTCAGCTCCACTGGCTGCCTCGCTCTGCGCTATCTCATTTTCATGGTGAGGAAAAATCAGATCAATGCCACCGGAGTGAACATCCACAGTCTCTCCTAGATGACACATGCACATGGCACTGCACTCGAGGTGCCAGCCAGGGCGACCCTCACCCCACGGACTGCACCAATAGTTCGGGCCATCCTCGGGTTTACGGGCTTTCCAGAGAGCGAAATCTACAGCGTCGTCGCGCTGGTATTCATCGGACGCCACAGCCTCCCCTTCCGCAGGCGCGGCTCCCGTAGTGATCGAGCGTTCGGCAAGACGGGACAACCTTCCGTAAGAGGGAAACGAGCTAACATCGAAATAGACACTGCCATCCGCAGCGCGGTAGGCATGCCCTTTGTCCACTAGACGAGAGATCAGAGTGACCTGCTGTTCGATATGCCCTACTGCACCCGGTTCCTGCTCTGGGGCGAGCAGATTCAAAGCCATGCAATCGGCGTGAAAGCGCTCCGACCAGTATGCGGTGAAATCAATAAGAGACTTCCCCTCAGCCTGCGATTGGCGGATGGTCTTGTCGTCCACATCTGTGATGTTGCGGACATGTCTCACGCGCATGCCACAGGTCTCGGCTGTGCGGCGGAATACATCCTGCATCACAAAAGTTCGGAAGTTGCCGATATGCGCCGGGCCATAGACCGTCGGGCCACAGCAGTAGAGGGAAAGCGTGCCATCTGGGGCTGGATGTATCTCACGATCCTCGCGAGTCATCGTGTCGTGCAATCTCAATGTCATGCCGACCACTCAACACGCACAGACAGCTTTTGTCACGCCTCGGATGCAGAACCCGAGGCTCCACCTTCCCTATGAAATCGGAGAGCGATTTAGGAGTTATCAGGCGCCAGCACTCGCAGCTTTCCTGGAAGCACGGTAAATTCCACCGGCACTGTGCCGAGCAATTCTCCATCCACTTCCACAGGCACCCGCTCAGCCGACTCCACCCGCACCTTGCGCAGACGCAAGGTTTTCACATCTGGAAATCGGTCGTGGCTCTGGGTCAGAATCCCTTGCAAATAGCGGATGATGTCAAAGTGGCTCATCTTCTGGAAGACATAGACATCGAGCATACCATCGTCTATGCGCCCACCTTTGAATATCTCACAGGGACCGCCGTAGTAGCGCCCGTTGCCCACCAGCACGAAACAGCCTGAAATGGCCTTCCCTTTTTCTGGGATAATTTTCAGCGCCGGGGGGGTGCGTCCGAGCAAGTTGACCCCAGTAAACACATAGCTCAGCGGGCCGAAGTTTTTTTTCATCTCCCAATCAGTCTCACTCACGATCTGAGCGTCTATCCCGATCCCGGCTAACTGGACAAAATAGTGTTCGTTCGCCTTGGCCAAATCCACTTGCCGCGTATGGCCGTCGGTGATCACCTTCCACGCCTTGCGGATATCGGAGGGGATGCCCAACTCCAGCGCGAAGACATTCATGGTGCCCACAGGCAGCACGCCGAGGGTGACGCCGGACTCCGCAATGCCATTCACCACTTCATTGAGCGTGCCATCGCCACCTGCGGCCACGATGGTTGTGTAACCCTGCTGCACAGCGCGCTCGGCCAATGCCTCGGCGTCTCCCGGTCCGGAAGTCTGTTTGATAACCGCACTTTCAGCCACCATCTCACGGATGCTCTGGAGCTTGCTGCGGGCTTTTTCGCCACGAGCGCACGGGTTGAAAATAATACAAGGCCTAGTGTCCACGAAGGAAAAGTCTTGGCGTCTGTTTTAAAAAAAGCGAGATTGATCGCGTGCGAATCATTTCAGGCTCTGCTGGAGGCATCCCGCTCACAGTCCCCAAAGGAGCGGACACGCGCCCGACCCAAGACAAAGTGAGAGGTGCTATTTTCTCCATGCTTGGCGAACTGGTGAACGAAGCTCGGGTGCTCGACCTCTTTGCCGGCTCAGGATCTCTCGGCATCGAAGCACTCAGCCGAGGAGCCGCATCGTGCGTCTTCGTGGAAAAAGACAGGCGCTGCGTTGAATCGCTCCGAGCCAATTTAGCCAAAGCACACCTCAGCACCCTCGCGACGGTATGGCAGTGGGACAGCCTTCAAGCTTTAACCAAAGAGCATTCCCAGTTTGATCTAATCTTCGCCGACCCCCCTTACTACAAACACGGCGACACCAAGGCAGAAGCGGAGTTCCATGGGAAATTTTTCCCTGCTGTCACTGAAAAATTATCATCCACTGGATGGCTGGTTTACGAGCACTATAAAAGTTTTATACCATCGAACCTACCTGGGCTGGAGCTAGCCAAACACAAAATTTACGGTGAAACTGGGGTCAGCCTTTACCGCAGGAGGATCAGCACCGACGATACTCTGGAGCAGAAAACAGTCTAAAAATCGCGCCGGCGCAGTCTAGTAGATGTCTGGATGTTGCATGGTGGTTCACCTGGGGTCGTATCCCATGCCCTTCAGGTTGCAAGAAAGTGGCGTCAACCAAATGCACTAGATCGAAACACTTACCACACCTTGGCGTTAATATTAGAAATTTGATGGTCGCTGCAAGGCGCTTCTCATGTAGTGTGATGTGTGGTGTTGAGTAGAAGTCTCCATTTCTGCGAACGATCTGTGGGAAAATTTTATTTTTCCTGTGCTCACGCCATTTTCACCCTAACATCTCACAGGAGTCCTGCATGAAAAATCTCCACAGTAAATCCATACACACCCGTATCCGTATTGTTGCCATTGTTCCCTTAGTGGCATGCCTGTTATTGGGGCTCAGGATCTCATTTCAGAGCTATACAGATTGGACGCAGGCGAAGCAGGTCTATGAGGCCGCTCATGTAGCTTCGCTGCTCAATAAACTCGTGCATGACCTACAAAAGGAGCGTGGGGCCTCCACCCTCTTTTTGAAAAGCAAGGGCGCATCCTACTCTCAGGAGTTGACAGCTATACGCCAAGGCAGCGATCAATCTCTCTCTGCCGTGCAGTCGGCCTTGCAATCCGGCGCGCCCGTTGGCCTGGCCAAATCTGTGGCATCTACTCAGAGTGCCCTGTCCAAACTCGTCGAAATGCGCTCGAAAATCAGCTCCCAGCAAGCCACTGCCAGCGAGGCCGTTTCCTTCTACACAGGGACTATTGCCGCGTGTCTCAGCGTGACTGAAGCTGTGCAGCCCCTCTCCCATGATCCGGTTTTGTCTTCTCTGGTGCAGAACTACATTTCATTGCTCTGGCCAAAGGAGTTTACCGGCCAAGAGAGAGCGGTCATGAGCGGCACCTTCGCTGCCGGTAGTTTTGATGATGAGTTTTATCGCAAGTGGATCTCCATTCGTGCCTCTCAATCCCTTTACTGGCGGGTCTATGAAATGTCTCTGCCACACTCTCTTGAGACGGACTACAAGAGCATCAAGCAGCAGAGCTGTTTCAAAGAGGTAGAGCGCATGCGTGCCATCGCCTTAGAAAAACATGCCACTGGCGCCTTTGGTGTGGCTGCCCCTGATTGGTTCCGCGAAATTACTGCGCTCATTGATCTTTACAAAGGACTGGAGGACAAGACCGCTCAGTCTATTGTATCCACCGCCGCCCAAGCTCAATCCAGAGGCCTTGCCATGCTAGTTGGTTCAGTGGTAGGTGCAGTGGCGATTCTAGCGGTATCTCTGTTGCTGATGCGGGTCATTACCGAGTCCGTTCACAGCACCATTCACGCCATCGTCTCTAAAATCAAAGAGGTCTCAGATGGCATTTCCAACGCATCCACTGTGGTCGCCGACTCGAGCCAAGCCTTGTCCGAGGGTGCTACCCAACAGGCTGCCTCCATTGAGGAAACGACGGCTGCTCTTGAGCAAATATCGTCCATGGCAAAGATGTCCTCCGGCCATGCTGTCCAAGCGGGCGAAAATATGGGTAAAACCCGTCAGCACATGGATGAAGGTGCCAATAAAACACGCCGGATGTCTGAATCCATGGAGCAGTTGCGCTCTTCTTTTGGTGAAATCTCGAAAATCATCAAAACCATTGATGAAATAGCGTTCCAGACCAATATCCTCGCTCTGAATGCCGCAGTCGAAGCGGCACGGGCTGGCGAGGCCGGTGCAGGGTTTGCTGTCGTAGCCGACGAGGTGCGCAACTTGGCTCAGCGCAGTGCCATGGCAGCTCGCGAAACAGCCGACCGCATCCAACACGCCCTCGAGGCTGGGCAACAAGCTACCACTGTTTCCGCTGATGTGGCTGAGCTATTTTCTGCTGTCACCGCACAGATCCATGACTCAGCACAGCTCGTTGGTGAGGTTGTCTCCTCGATGCAAGAACAGAACAGCGGCATCCAAGAAATCAATATGGCGATACGGCAACTGGACAGTGTCGTCCAAGCCAACGCAGCCAATGCCACGACTTCTTCAACCGCTGCTGACATGCTCAAGGATCAGTTCGGGGTATTGGAGGCGACCCTCTCACAACTCTCCACCGGGCAGTTCCGCCACACGGAAACCATGCTCCTGAGTTCGGAGGCTCCTGCCCCCCGTCGCCAGGCTCCCAGCCGTCCTGCCTATACTCCGGCTCCAGCACCTTCCCGTGCAGTGCCCCGACCCACTCCACCTCAGAGCCAACACGATGGATTTACTGACAACTTCCATGCACCTCGCCACTCGCCTAGTGAGCCATCACGCCA
>DYRQ01000053.1 GCA_020718645.1 Verrucomicrobium spinosum | reverse complement strand
ATCCCAACCTGACCGTGAAGAAGATTCCCAAGCAAGTGCTTTCGCGTTGCGAGTGGGGCCACGACGATTACAGCCTCAAAGTGGAGAACCTTCCCAAGGCACCGCCAAAACTTGGTCAACAGGAGTTGCTATGAAGGGCTCACGCGAAGGCGCGAAGCCGCGAAGAAAAGAAGAAATGGGGAACAAAGTTAGCGGTTCTTCTCTGCCCCCCCTTCGCGCCTTCGCGTCTTCGCGTGAGAACCGGAATGTGGAGGAGTTGTCCGCCATTGTGGTGGACTGCGCTTATCGCCTACATGTGGAAGCAGGGCCGGGGCTTTTGGAGACAGTTTATGAGGTCGTGCTGGCGAAGCAATTGGAGAAAGAAGGATTGCAAGTTCGGAGACAGGTGATCGTGCCCATTGAACTTATGGGCATGCGGTTTGATGAAGGCTTTCGCGCCGATGTCATCGTGGAAGGAGAGTTGTTGTTGGAGCTTAAGTCAGTGGAGAACTTGGCTCCTGTCCACTCCAAGCAGGTGCTGACTTACCTGAAGCTACTCAAACTCCCGCTCGGTCTCCTCATCAATTTCGGGGCACCCACGATTAAAGAAGGCATCAAACGCATCTCCAATAACCACCAAAACTTCGCGTCTTCGCGCCTTCGCGTGAACCAAACCGGCACGGAGCAGGCATGAAAAAGAAAATCCAGCTTTATGACCGTGTGCGGGAAATTCTCGAATCGGCCAAGACGACCGTTGCACGGTCGGTCAACACGACGCAGGTGGTGGCAAACTGGCTGGTCGGTCGAGAGATTGTGGAGGAAGAGCAACACGGGAAAAATCGTGCCGCGTATGGCGAGCAACTGCTGGAGTGTCTTGCACGCAGACTGGCGGCAGATTTTGGCAATGGCTACTCGGTTCACAATCTGAAGTTTATGCGACGATTCTACCAAGGGTATCCCGCTTTGATTGGTCAGAAAGTTGACGCACTGCGTCAACTTTCCAGCACGACGAAGGACTCGAACACAACGAGTTCTGCTTTAATCGCATCAATTGGATACGCACTGCGTATCCAATCTGGCACTCGTCTTGGAAACAGGGAGGGAGATAGCCTTGCGCCAACTCCTTGCGCATCGCGTAAAGAATCATGGATCCCCGGTCAACTGCATCCGAATCTCTCTTGGACTCACTACCGAACACTGCTTCGTGTGGATGTGATGGATGCCCGTTCCTTCTACGAGATCGAGGCAATCAAGAACAACTGGTCGGCCAGGGAGCTTGAGCGGCAGATTTGCAGTCTGCTTTACGAACGGCTGGCGTTGAGTCGCGACAAGAAAGGGCTGATGCGACTGGCTACGAAAGGGCATGTTGTCCAGCAACCGGCAGATGTGTTCAAAGACCCGGTAGTCATGGAATTTCTGGGATTGCCGGAGTCGCCCATGCTGGTCGAAACCAACCTCGAAACCGCGCTGCTCAACAACCTGCAATCGTTCCTGCTGGAGTTGGGCAAGGGCTTCGCATTTGTGGCGCGGCAGGAGCGGCTGACGCTGGACGGAGACCACTTCTATATTGATCTGGTGTTTTATCACACGATCTTGAAGTGTTATGTCATCATTGATCTCAAGGCTGGCAAGCTGACGCATCAAGACCTTGGACAGCTCCAGCTCTATGTGAACTACTACGACAGGGAAAAGCGGACGGAGGGGGATAATCCGACTTTGGGACTGATCCTCTGTGCCGACAAGAATGATGCTGTGGTCCGATATACACTGGGCGATGACAGGAAGATATTTGCCAGCCGGTATAAACTTTATGTGCCATCCGTGGCGGAACTCCGGGCGGAAATTAAACGCGAGGTCAAGGCCTTGGAAACAGACGCAAAAAGCCGTCGCAAAATATGAAACCACAAGTTAACGCTATCTCTGGCCGCCTGAGTCTCCGGCCCCCGCAACGCCGCTCGCTGGAAATCCTCGACCGCATCACGGAAATCGTCCCGCCCCGGAAAATCTCACGCGGAGACGCGGAGGCTCGGAGGGAATTGGACGAGATGCTGCGTGTTGTCAGCGCCGAGTTCCCGACCGTCACGGATTTTGAGCGCGAGTTTCCTTCGCTCTGCTTCGCGCTCGCCACGGGTGTCGGCAAGACGCGGCTCATGGGAGCCTTCATCAGCTACCTGCACCTCGCACACGGCATCAACAACTTCTTCGTCATGGCTCCGAACCTGACGATCTACAACAAGCTGATCGCCGACTTCACGCCGAACACACCCAAGTATGTTTTCAAAGGTATCGCGGAGTTCGCCACCGATGCGCCGGAGGTCATTACGGGAGATAACTACGAGACGAAAGCGGGCACGCTGTTTGACCAGTTGCTCCGGTGCAAGGTGAACATTTTCAACATCTCGAAGATCAACTCTGAAGTCCGGGGCGGAAAGTCCCCGCGCATCAAGCGCCTGTCGGAATACATCGGCGAGAGTTATTTTGAATATCTGGCGGGTCTGCCCGACCTCGTGCTGATCATGGACGAATCGCACCGCTACCGCGCCAGCGCCGGGGTGCGGGCGATCAATGAACTGAAGCCGGTCATAGGCTTGGAACTCACGGCCACGCCTTTTGTGGAAACATCCAAGGGCGGCGTGCCGTTCAAGAATGTGATCCTCGACTACCCCCTCGGCAAAGCGATGACGGATGGGTTCGTCAAGGAGCCCGCCGTTGTCACGCGGAAGAACTTTAATCCCGCCGGCATGACGGCAGAGGCCATCGAGTTGATGAAACTTCAAGATGGCGTCCGGTTGCACGAGCAGGTGAAGGTCGAACTGGAAACTTACGCCCGCGAAAGCGTCAACAAGATCGTGAAACCGTTCGTCCTCGTCATCGCTCGCGACACCACCCACGCGAAGCAGTTGATGGAATTGATCCAGTCGGACGCCTTCTTCGAGGGGCGCTACAAGACGAAGGTCATTCAGGTGGATTCCAGCAAGACCGGTGCGGAGGAAGACGAAATGGTGGAGCGGTTGCTCAAGGTGGAGCACACCGACGAGCCGACGGAAATCGTCATCCATGTCAACATGCTCAAGGAAGGCTGGGATGTGACGAATCTCTACACCATCGTCCCGCTGCGTGCCGCCAACGCCCGCATCCTCATCGAGCAATCCATTGGGCGAGGCCTGCGACTACCCTACGGCAAGCGCACGGGGGTCAACTCGGTAGATCGGCTGAACATCATCGCGCACGACAAATTTCAGGAGATCGTGGACGAAGCGAAGAAGCCCGACTCGGCGATCCGCTTGCAGCATGTGATTCTGGAGCCGGAGCAGTTGGGCGAGAAAACGGTGACAGTCGTCTCGCAGTCCCAACTGGCGAGCAAGCTGGGCTTGCAACCCGAGCAGACGACCACGAGCACACTGGTGCCGAAAGCTACCGAACCGCCCGTGTTCACCACGCCCGAAGATCAGAAAGTCGCACAGATTGCCTACCAAGTCATCCGCAAGATGGAGAACCAGCCGCAGGTGTTGCCAAGTGTCTCTCATCTGAACAACAAGGAAGTGCAGGCGGCTGTGTTGAAGGAAGTCGAAGCGCAATATCGCCCGTCGCAGTTGGAGTTGGAGGGCGTGACCGCCAAGCCGGATATCGCGGCCATCGTCGCCAAGACCACGGAATTGGTGATTCAGCAGACCATTGATATTCCCCGCATCCTCGTGGTGCCCGAGGGCGAGGTGCAGTCGGGATTTAACGCCTTCACGCTCAAGGTGGACACGCTCAACTATCCGCCGGTGTCGGAGGAACTTTGGGCCAAGCACCTCCGCACGGATCAGGTGGATATCATCTCGACCGGCGCGGGTGGGATTGAGGAATTGAGGCTGGAAGATTATGTGGTGAGCGGGCTCGTGGACTTCGACGATGTATCCTACGACGCGCACTCCGACCTTCTCTACGATCTGGCCGGTCAGGTGGTGAAGCACCTTCGCACCTACCTCAAGGACGAGCACGAAGTGCGTAAAGTGCTCGGGGCATATCAGAAAGACATCGCCAAGTTTATTCATGTCCAGATGCAGGAACATTACTGGGAAAAAGCCGCCGGTTACGAGGTGCAGATCAAGCAGGGTTTCTCCGAATTGAAACCCAGCGCCTACACGGCATCGGCGTCGGAGCCGGAGATGGATTACCGCCAGCCCCCCGCCGACAGGAGCAACATGGCGAAGTATCTTTTCGGCGGGTTCCAGCGATGCCTCTACCCGGTGCAGAAGTTCCAGTCCGACGCAGAACGCAAATTGTCCGTCATTCTGGAGCGCGAGGCAACGAAGTGGTTCAAGCCGGCAAAAGGTCAGTTCCAGATTTACTACAAATCCGGTGCAGACCATCTCGAATACCAGCCCGACTTTGTCGCCGAGACGGACAGCATGATCTACATGCTGGAACCAAAGTCCCGCACGGAAATGACGGCGGACGATGTCGTCGCGAAGAAGGACGCGGCGGTGAAGTGGTGCACACAGGTGAGCGACTATGCCAAGACCTGTTCCGGCAAGCCGTGGAAGTATGTTCTTATTCCGCACGATGCCATCGCTGAAAATATGACCCTCGAAGGACTATCTGTCCAATACGGCATAACTCAGGAGTAATGAGGAAGGGTGCTTGATCCCAGATCATGCCATAAAGAGCCGCTCCTTGGCTTGCGCGACCTTGATACTTGATGCGTGATGCGTGATGCTAAAAAAGTGAGAACCACCCTAAACCTAGAGGACGATGTGTATGCCGTTGCTCGTTCCCTAGCGAAGCAACGCCGCGTGTCCATGGGTGAAGTGATTTCAGAGCTATCCCGTCGCGGCCTCCAAAACCAAACCCGTCCAGCGGCTATACGCAATGGATTGAGGTTGTTCCCTCAGCCAGCCGACAGAACCCCCGTCACCATGGAGTTAGTTAAAAAACTCCTTGAGGAGACGGATTGATACGGCACCTGCTCGATATCAACACCCTGCTGGCTTTGCTTGATCCCGCGTATGTCTTCCACGAGGCCGCGCACCGCTGGCTGGAACGCGAGCCGGAGGCGCAATGGCTGACTTGTCCGCTCGTGCAAAATGGTGTGCTCAGGATTGCGGCGCAGACGACTTATCCCAATCGTCTCGGCTCCTGTGCAGAAGTGCGGCAGGTGCTGGTGGATTTCAGCCGCGATCCCCGTCACGCTTTTTGCAGCGATGACCTGAGTTTGCTGGATGACCCCTATCTCCTTCACCCCGCCAAGCTTACCCCCAACCCGAGTAACCGATCTCTACCTGCTGTTGCTGGCGCGTCGGCATCAAGCTAAGTTGACGACTTTCGATAGCCGCATCCCTGTGGACGCAGTGCGGGATGGAGAGCAGTATTTCAAACTACTTACAACTTAATACAGCCATTTTTTTTGTGATTCCACCATACTGACGAGTGCCGCTGTAGTGAACTACTGCCAACCCCGTGCCACCAAGCATAGGCGCCCATCGCGCTCTATTGCATAATCTGGGTTTAAGGAAATTTACTCCAACGATCAACATCTGCTCTCCGCTGCACCGCTCTTTGGTTTGCGCGGGATCAATGTCATTCCCAGCGCGCTAGGCCATATCTAAACCCTGAGATTCATCCCTTGGCTGGATTGTAACCTTGGAGGCTTGATCTGTTTCTGCATTCCATTGACAGGGTTATCTAATAGGGTAATACTTACTCCAAGCAATCTTATGCAATCCATATCGCCCGAAGCCCCTGTCGCCCACGGTTCCTCCTCTCAGCCCGGTTTTCGGGTGTCCGCACCCTCTCTCAAAGGAACTGTTTCCTCGCCCGAGAATGCCGAGTTGCTGGACCAGCTTTTTACCGCGTGGAAGCAGGATCCCACTTCGGTGGACCCGATGTGGCGCTCGTTCTTCGAGGGGTTTGAGTTGGGCATGACCGTGGCGCCCGCTCCGAGGGAAAAGGGGAAGAAATCTGCGACAGCTTCTACCACATCGCCCGACGCGATGAAGCAGGCGCGCATTGCTTATCTGCTTTTTGCGTATCGCACTGTGGGTCATTATGTGGCGAACCTCGACCCGCTCGGTTTCAACAAGCACTACCTTCCAGAGTTGGATTTGAAGTCCTTCCATTTCACCGAAGAGGATCTGGACCGGACTTTTGACTCGGGCACTCTGGCTGGCGGGGGCAGGCGCACCTTGCGCGAAATCATTACCTGCCTCAAGGAGACCTACTGCGGAAACTTGGGCGTGGAATACATGCACATCCAGAATTTCCCCCTGCGCCGCTGGGTGCGGGACCGGGTCGAGGGGTGCAGGAATCAGCATAGTTATTCTCCCGAGCGCAAGAAACGAATCCTGAATCTGCTGATCTGCGCGGAACATTTTGAGAAATTTCTCCATACCCGTTTCGTGGGGCAAAAGCGTTTTTCCCTCGAGGGTGGCGAGACCCTGATTCCGATGCTGGATGCGGTCGTGCAAGCCTGTCCTTCGCGCGGAGTCACGCAGATCTGCATGGGCATGGCGCACCGCGGTCGCCTGAATGTCTTGGCTAATGTGTTGGGCAAGGATTACAAATTCCTCTTCAACGAATTTGCTGAAACTTACATTCCTGAAAACATTCCCGGCCTCGGGGATGTGAAATACCACTTGGGCTACGAGGGCGATGCTACGACGGAGAGCGGCGAAAAGGTGGGCATCAGCCTGGCTCCGAACCCGAGCCACTTGGAGTTGGTCAACCCCGTGGTGGAAGGCAAAGCCCGGGCATGGCAGCGGCTGCTCAACGATACGGCGGAACGCCGTAAAGTGTTGCCGATCCTGATCCATGGCGATGCCGCTTTCATTGGACAGGGCATTGTCTGGGAGACTCTGAACATGTCGCAGCTCGACGGCTACAAGACCGGCGGCACGGTGCATGTGGTCATCAATAACCAGATTGGTTTCACCACCGGTCCACAGGATGCGCGCTCTACGGTCTATTGCACCTCGCTGGCCAAGGGTCTCGGCGTGCCGATTTTCCATGTGAACGGCGATGATCCGCTCTCGGCTGTGCTGGCGATGGAGATGGCCTTCGAGTTCCGCCAAGTTTTCCAAAAAGATGTTGTGATTGATTTGGTCTGCTACCGCCGCCTGGGTCACAACGAGGGCGATGAGCCCAGCTTCACGCAGCCGTTGCTTTACAAAAAAATGGAGCAACTGCCGCTGACGAGCGAGACCTGTGCGCGGCAACTGATCGCCGATGGCACGATCACCGGCGATTACTGCACTGAGGTGAAGAATAATTTCAACGAACACTTGGAGTTCGCGCTGCACCAGTCCAAAGCTGCGGCCAAGGAGTTTCATCCCGCGCTGCGTCCGGCGCTTCGTTGCCCACAACTCCTCGATCCTGTGGATACCACCGTGTCCGATGAGGTGCTCCGCCAAGTTGGCATCACGATCACTGAGGAGCCGAAGCACATCAAGATCAATACCAAGCTCAAATCGCTACTCAAAAACCGCCGTGCCATGGCGGAGGGCGCCCTGCCTGTGGACTGGTCTTTTGCCGAGCATTTGGCCTTTGGCACCTTGCTGGTTCACGGCAATCCCGTGAGGCTCTCGGGTCAAGATAGTCGTCGTGGCACTTTCAGCCAGCGCCACTCGGTCTTCTACGATGTGGACACCCGCGAGCGCTGGATTCCGCTCAAAAACATCACCCCTGACCAGGCCACTTTCTGCGTCTATAACAGTCCGTTGTCCGAGGCGGCTGTGCTCGGATTTGATTACGGTTACTCGCTGGATTTCCCCAATATACTCATGATCTGGGAGGCGCAATTTGGCGACTTCATCAACGGCGCCCAAGCGATCATTGACCAGTATATCTCCAGTGCAGAAACGAAGTGGGGCGTCCAGTCGGGCATCACTTTGCTGCTGCCCCACGGCTACCACGGACAGGGGCCTGAACACTCGAGCGCGCGGCTCGAAAGGTTCCTCCAACTGTGCGCCGAGGATAACATGGTCGTGGCTTACCCCACCTCTCCACTCAACTACTATCATCTCTTGCGCCGCCAAGCCCTGCGTAAAATCAGGAAGCCGCTCATCGTCATGGCGCCCAAGGGTCTGCTCCGCGACAAAAACTGTGTCTCTAACATCGCGGATTTTGCTGGCGGCACTTTCCAAGAAGTCTTGTCCGATCCCGAGCGTCCGGCACAGCCTGACCGCCTGATCCTCTGCACGGGCAAGGTGTATTACGACCTTCTGGATTACAGGCGCAAAGCTGTGAAAAATGATACGACCATCGTTCGTATCGAGCAGCTCTATCCCCTGCACGAGCGCAAGTTGGTCGAGGTCTGTGGACCGCCGGACGGCTACAAAAAAATTGTCTGGTGTCAAGAGGAGCCCAAGAACATGGGCGCTTGGTTCTACCTCGAGCATCAACTCCGTAAAATTTTTGGCCGTGACATCGAATTTTCAGGGCGCCGCTGGGCCTCCAGTCCGGCCACGGGCTCCCATGCCCTCCACGACCTCGAACAAGAAACCCTCGTCGAAGGCGCTTTTTTCATCTGAACCTCCTTCTCACCCACTGATACCACACACTTATGGCCACCGAAATCAAAGTCCCTTCCGTCGGAGAATCCATCTCATCTGGCGTGCTCGGAAAATGGAAAAAGAACACTGGCGACTATGTGCGCTCCGGTGAAGTGATCCTCGAAGTTGAGACCGACAAAGTCACCTTCGAAGTCACTGCCGAATACGCCGGTCTTTTGACCACACTCGCCAAAGAAGGGGACACCGTGGATATTGGACAAGTCGTCGCTTCGATAGACACCGATGCGCCCGCTCCGGAGTCAATTGCGGGAGCGCCCGCCCCAGCACCTTCTGCAACAGCACCGACACCGGCTCAAGCCGAGGCTAAAAAACCAGTTGAGACTTTTGCGCTCTCCCCAGCCGCCCGTTATGCGGCAGCCGAGACGGGTGTGGATGTCACCCAAGTGCCAGGCACCGGAAAAGGCGGCAGAGTCACCAAAGGCGATATCCGCGCATTTGGCTCTGGTGCCGTCTCTGCCTCTGAGCCGCCCAAGGCGCGCACGACACTCCGGCCACTCTCACCCATCCGCCGTAAGATCGCCGACCGCCTCGTTTCAGCGCAGCAAGAAGCAGCGATCCTAACCACTTTCAACGAAGTGGACATGACCCAAGTGATGGCGTTGCGAGCCAAGTTTGGTGAACGGTTTCTCAAATCGCACAACATCAAGCTCGGCTTCATGTCCTTTTTCGTCATGGCGGTGGTTCACGCCCTCAAGCGCGTGCCTGGGGTCAACGCGCAGATTGACCTCGAAGCTGGCCAGATCATCCAAAATCATTTCTACGACATCGGCGTGGCAGTCTCGACGGAGAAGGGGCTCGTCGTCCCTGTCATACGCGATGCTGACAAGCTGGATTTCGCGGGTGTAGAAAAAGCCTTGCTCGCCTACGCCGAAAAGGCGCGCAGTGGCAAACTCACGCTCCCCGACCTCGAAGGTGGAGTGTTCACGATCACCAATGGCGGCGTCTTCGGTTCGCTGCTCTCCACGCCAATTTTGAATTCCCCACAGAGCGGCATCCTCGGCATGCACGCCATCCAGGATCGCCCCGTGGCTATCCAGGGTCGTGTGGAAATCAGGCCCATGATGTATCTGGCCCACTCTTACGATCACCGATTGGTAGATGGCAAAGAAGCGGTGACTTTCTTGGTGGCGGTCAAAGAGTTTATCGAGAACCCTGCCGTGGCGATGCTCGGGTGCTGACCTGATTTTGCTGAGATAATCCCGCCACTTTTTTGCAGGGAAATTGTGAACTCTTCTTGTTTGTCATAGGCGGTTATTTGGGGTAAGGTTGGGCTATGAGCGACCTACCTCCTGTTCTCAACGACAAGCCTTCGCCTTCCCAACAGAATAACCCGCGCGGTTTTTTCCCCCGCGATCAAGTGCGAGCCATCGCCTTCTACATTATCGCGCTTTGCATCGTGGCCAGCGTCGTGGTCTGCATCTTGGCGATCTGGGATTTCACCAAGGACGACGCGCTCTGGCGCCTGATTGCCTCGCTGATTGTCGTGGCAGGTGGGACGGTGTTATTTGTCTTCGTCAACGGAGTCTTTGGCGATCAGCGTCCTGACTAATCCTTTGCTGAACAGTTTTCTCTGCCACTATTTTTGTGTGAATTCAGAGTAAGCTCTCAGCCAGACGCGCTAAGGAACTGGGATCAGCGGCAAAGACTCCGCCTCCCAAGCGTTCCTCTAATATCGCATAATTTGATTGGGCGAGCGCTGGATCTGTCTCGCCAAAATTGTTTAAAACCACAGCGGTGAGCCTAGCGCCTGCTGCCTTCAAACAGGTCGTGCAACAGAGGGATTGGGAGAGAACCCCGAGGCGGTTGGGCACGACCAAAATACACGGTAAGTTCCAGCGCGCCGCTAGGTCGAGCATGGTTTCCTCGCGTGTTAGTGGAGTCATCAACCCGCCAGCCGATTCGACGAGAAAAACTTCAGACTTGGAGCTGATGAGTTGAAACCCCGCATCGGCAGCGTCCCAATCCAGACGGCGATCTTCGATGATGCAGGCAGCATAGGGAGCCATGGGTGGCAGGAAAAAAACAGGGTTCACCTGATCTACGGTCCATCCCTCCATGTGTGCGGCGTCCATGAGTGCCAAGGCATCTGCGCGATCGCCCGAGGCAAAGGGCTTATAACCTGCGGCATTTACCCCACGCGCTCGTAATGCTCGTAAGAGGGTGGAAGTGACCCGCGTTTTGCCGACGCCAGTATCGCTGCCAAGAATCAAATAACCTGCCATGGTGGAACCAGCCGGGCGAGAGCTTAGGGCAACTCCATACCGACGAATTGGGCGGCCTGCTGCACATCCTTATCACCACGACCCGAGAGGTTGACGATCACGATTTTATCTGAGCCTAAGGTAGGGGCGATTTTCATGGCATGCGCGACGGCGTGGGAGGATTCGAGTGCTGGTATGATGCCTTCGATTTTGCACAACAACCGAAACGCCTCGAGAGCTTCATCGTCCGTGGCATAGGCATAGCTAGCACGACCGATCTCGCGCAGGTAAGCATGCTCTGGACCGACTGCGGCATAATCGAGGCCGGCGGAGATAGAATGGGTGTTGAGAATCTGGCCGTTGTCATCTTGGAGTATGTAAGAGCGAGTGCCTTGGAGGACGCCGAGACTACCCCCTGCAAATCGCGCAGCGTGTTCACCCGGCACGATCGCTCTGCCGCCAGCTTCAACCCCCGTGAGTGCTACTTGAGTATCAGGCACAAAAGCCGTGAAGATGCCGATGGCGTTGCTGCCACCGCCGACACAGGCAATGATGTGGTCAGGCAAGCGCCCCTCTTTTTCGAGAATTTGGGCGCGAGCCTCATCGCCGATGATCCTCTGAAAATCGCGAACCATGGCGGGGTAAGGGTGCGAACCATAAGCCGTGCCGAGGATGTAGTGAGTGGAACGGATATTGGTGACCCAATCGCGCATGGCCTCGTTGACGGCTTCTTTGAGAGTCCTCTGTCCGACTTTCACCGGCACGACCGTGGCGCCGAGAAACTTCATGCGGGCAACATTGAGCGCTTGGCGTTTCATATCTACCTCGCCCATGTAAATGACGCACTCGCAGCCGAACTTTGCCGCTACGGTGGCGGTGGCCACGCCATGCTGGCCTGCACCAGTCTCGGCAATGACCCGTTTTTTGCCCATGCGTTTGGCGAGCAGAATTTGGCCAATGGCATTATTGATTTTATGGGCGCCAGTATGCAGCAAATCTTCGCGTTTGAGATAGAGGGTGGCTCCACCCAAGTGACGGGTCAACCCCTCGGCGCGGTAGAGTGGGCTCGGGCGTCCGACATAGTCTTTCAGTAACGAAGCCAGCTCGGTGCTAAAGGCGGGATCTTTTCTGGCAGACTCATATTCTCGGGCCAGGTCATTCAGGGGCGCCATCAGGGTCTCGGGCACATACATGCCACCGTAGGTGCCGAAATAGCCGCGTTCATCTGGCAACTGGACAATGCTCATGTGGGCGAATTTGCCACTTTTTGCCGCGATGCCAAAGGAAAACTGCCAAGGCAAGGCAAGGTTTTTGCACTCGCCACCTTAAAATAAACTGCTTCACTCAGCACTGTGAAAGCCGAAGAAAGAACAGTCAACGGCGTGGCGGTGGTAGATCTCATCGGTGAGATAGATCTCCAGTCGTCCCCAAAACTCAGGGAGCTTTTCCAAGCCAAGGGCAAAGCCAAATGCCCTCGTTTGGTCATCAATTTTACCAGGGTTCCCTACATTGATTCTTCGGGGTTGGCGACGCTCATCGAATACTACCAGACGAGCAGGGCTTTCAAAGGCGGTTTGGCGCTCTGCTGCCTGCCTCCCCGAGTAAAAAATGTCTTTGAAATCGCCCGTCTCGACCAGATCTTTGCCATCCATGCAGACGAAGAAACAGCTCTCACCTCCCTGTCTGCAACAGCGTGATCCGAGATTATCTCCAGCTCTGTTGGCAGTCGCTCTACTGGATTGTGGCTGGTCCTGCACGAGGCAAGCCGGTGAAGCTCTCCACGGTGCTGCGCCAACTGGTGCTCATCGGCGTTCGTTCCTTGCCGATGGTTTTGCTGTTGAGTTTTTTCATGGGCTTGGTGCTTGGTATGCAGTCGGCCTACACGCTGAAAAATCTCGGGGCTGAAATTTTTGTGGCCAACTTGGTGGCTGTTTCGTTTTTCCGGGAGATTGGGCCTCTGCTGACAGCGATCGTGCTCGCAGGACGCTGCGGATCAGCCATCACTGCGGAGATCGGAACCATGAAAGCTTCCGAGGAAATCGAAGCTCTGCAAGTGCTGGCTATCAACCCGGTGCGCTTCCTCGTGAGCCCTCGTGTTTTGGCCGCCGTGATGATCATGCCGAGCATCACTATCATTGCAAATTTCGCTGGCAATTTTGGGGGATGGACCATTGGCGTTTGTTCGCTGGGTCTCGACCCGAATGTCTATGTGAACCGCTGTTTTGATGCGCTGGTGTTCAAGGATGTTTGGACGGGTCTTTTCAAGTCCACAGTTTTTGCAGCGCTCGTCTCGACTCTGGCTTGTTTCTGGGGCATGCGAGTGGAAGGTGGTGCCGAAGGCGTTGGCAGAGCCACGACCAATTCGGTTGTCAGCTCCTTGGTGGCTATTTTGGCTTCGGATGTGTTACTGACAGGTATTTTCTATTTCTTATGATCCCCGAAGACGAAATCATCCGCGTGCAAGGCCTCGTGAAGGCGTTTGGTCCACGCCGTGTGCTCGATGATGTCAGCTTCAGTGTGAAACGCGGAGAAATCCTGGTCATCATGGGTGGCAGCGGCTGCGGAAAAAGCACACTGCTCCGACACCTGATCGGTGTGGTCCAACCCGATGCCGGCGATATTTTTATCCTCGGTCGCAACATCTGTGGCATGGATGAAGATCAACTCGCCGAGGTGCGCCGAAAATTCGGGATGCTCTTCCAGAGCGGGGCGCTTTTTGCCTCCATGACTGTTGGGGAAAATGTGGCGCTTCCCATCCGCGAACATTCTGTCGTGGATGACACGATTGCCCAACTCATGGTCAAAATGAAACTCGAGCTTGTCGGCCTGACAGGGTTCGAGCACTTGAAACCCTCCGAAATCAGCGGCGGCATGAAAAAGCGCGTGGCGCTCGCCCGTGCCATCGCCTTGGATCCCCCTTTGCTATTCTGCGATGAGCCGACGGCTGGTCTCGACCCGATCATGACAGCCGTGGTGGACACGCTCACTCTCGACCTCTGCCAAAAACTTGGTATGACAGCCGTGGTCGTCACCCACGATATGGTGAGCGCCTTCCGGATCGCCTCCAAGATGCTGATGCTCTACCAAGGCAAGGTGGTCGCCTATGGCACTCCCGACGAGATCCAGGCGATGGACAACCCTATCTTAAAACAATTTGTGAATGGCGAAGCCGACGGACCAATCCCGCTACGGCTTTCCGAGGGTGATTACCTGAAGCATTTGATCGGCTAATAATTTTCAAAAAGCCTGTGGTCAGTGTTGCGCTCGAGCCCAGCTCGATATAGAGTGAATGAGACCTATGAAGACAATTCTTTACCTGGATGACAGCATCACTTCCCATAGGTTGATGGAGAGGTTTCTCCAAGGTGTATGCGAGGTTAAACCTGCCCGAAATGCTAGTGAGGCACTCGCTATTCTACGGGCACACACTGTGGATTTGTTGATTGCCGACTATCTCCTCCCTGGCGAAAGTGGGCTCGACTTCATCGTTCACGCCAAAAAAGAGTTTGCCCTCGAAGAAATCCCCAGCCTTTTAGTCAGCGGTTCGATGGATAAAATCCTGATCACCCTGGCTGTCAAACACGGCATCAATGACTGCATCTCCAAACCCCTCCAAAAAGATGTTGTTATTTCTATCGTATCAAAAATGCTGCTGGAGCCTTACCACCGCAAGGTGGATTCCTTGGCAGTCAATATCATTTGCCTCGAGTGGACTGCCGCCGGGCGCTACTACCAGTATTGCCCAGAGCTGATGCATTTAGAGGAAGCCGGCGACTACAGGAGTGTGAGCGACCAGATGAGGACTTACCTCGAAGCCCGATTCTGTGCAGGAGCTGATCTCGGGATGGTCACCAACGCTGTCACCACTTCCCATATCGTTGAAAAAAAACTGGATAATCCACTGTCTGCCTAACCCGGCATCTCCCACTGGTGAAAGCCGTCATCCTCAATCTCTGCGACTCCCCTCCGAGCTTGATCCAAGCCGAACTGGAATCTCTGGGGCTGACTGTTCAAATAAACAATTATACTCTGGAAGCCACCTGCACGCTCCCCCACCTCTCGCACGATGACTTGCTTGTGCTTCGCAGCACTGGATCGGATTTGGACATCAACCGCTGCGGGTTATTCCTTGCGGCTGCCCACCCAGACGAACTTCCCACGACCATTGCCGTCTTTGAAAATTGCCAAGACAACCACGAGGCACTAGCGCACAGGCTCAATGTAGTGGATGTTTTTTGCGAAGCGGACACTGGCACGCTTCTCCGACTACGCCTTGCGCAAATCATCCGTCTTTGCCACAGCCGTTTGCCAGCTCCTACCACCGGCTCTACTGACAGTCTTTCTGCTGGAATTTTTGATCTAGCTCCTGTTCCCCAGTTTATTTGCGACTACGACAGAGCCATTTTTTTGCAAGTGAACACAGCTTGGGAATACATGACTACCCGCTCGCGCGAGGATGTTCTGGGTCACCCTTGGCAAGAGTGTTCCCTCCATCCAACGGCAGAAGGAACCAAAGAGCTGGACGAGTTGCTAGCCGAGGTGCGAGACACACGCCTTCCTATCCAGCGCAGGCTCCGTTTTCAAAGACCAGGCGGTGAAATTCGTATCGCCAATTTCACTCTCCAAGTGGTCCGTATCGAAGGCGACCGCTGCATCATCGGCTTTGCTGAAGATGTCACTGATCTCGAAGAATCGCGCAACCGTTTCGAACTCCTGTTCCAATACTCCCCAATAGCCATTGCCATTATTGACCCACTCTCGCTGAAAATTCTCCAGAGTAATCGAGCGCTCAAAGCCCTCTTTCATCTCAACCAAGAACAACTCGACTCCATCCAAGTTGGCAACCTCACCGAAAAGGAAAATGCCACTGATGACTCCGTCCCCTTTGCTAAAGTGCTCCAAGGCACGCTGAGCACTTACCAGGTCGAGCAGAAAGGTGTCATCGGCGATGGATTGAGCCTCTGGGTTCAAAAAACAGTAGCCGCTATCCGCAGCCCGGAAGGCTCGCTCGACCAGCTCTTCGTCTTGTTCCAAGACATCACCAAACACAAACAGCTCGAAGAACGCCTCCGCGAAGAAGGCGCTATTCTAGCCCGAGAAGTGGGCCGGCGAACCGAGGAACTGCGGCTAGCCAAGGAAGCCGCAGAGCACGCCAACAGCGCCAAGAGCCTTTTCTTGGCCAAGATGAGCCACGAGCTTCGCACGCCACTCAACGGCATCATCGGCATGACCGAACTCGCCAACGAGACGGAAGATTCCCGCAAGCGCAAAGAATTCATGCGCATCGCCCGCGAGTCTGCTGAGGCGCTTCTCACAATCGTCAACGACATCCTCGACCTCTCCAAAATCGAGGCAGGCAGTTTCACTCTCGATAAAACGCCTTTCAACCCCCAAGTTTCCTTGGGCGAGGCAGTCAAGCTCATGAACATGCGCGCTCGCGACAAGAGCCTCGCCCTGCGCTTTGAAATCGAGCACGATGTCCCCCACATCCTGATCGGCGACCCAGGCCGCCTCCGCCAGATCGTGATCAACCTGCTGGGCAACGCCATCAAATTCACAGAAAAAGGCTATGTAGCTCTGCGGGTGCAAGTGCGCGAAGATCGCGGCGACCATACGCTACTCCAGTTCACCATCCAAGATACCGGCATTGGCATCCCCCCCGATAAGCAGGACCGAATTTTCGAGGCTTTCATGCAAGCCGACAACTCGACCAGCCGCGAATTCGGCGGCACAGGTCTCGGCCTCACCATCTCCAGCCAGCTCGTCAAGATGATGGACGGCGGCATCTGGGTAGAAAGCCAAGTGGGCCAAGGCACCTCCTTCCATTTCACCGCCCTTCTCGGAAAAGGCAGCAACACCGAGAACAAACACCAGCCCTTCCATGGTCTCCGCATACTCGCTGTGGACGACCAGCCAGACATCCGCCTCTCCATTCTTGCCATGCTCAAACACTCGGGTGCCCAGATAGCCGATGCCGAAGATGGCAGGCAAGCTTGGGGTAAACTCATGACAGCACTCGAGGCAGGCAACCCTTACCACATCGCACTGCTCGACCTCGAAATGCCTGAGATGGGCGGCCTGGAACTCGCCAGAAAAATAGACGAAGAACCACGCCTTGGCGACCTCCGTATCCTTGTCTGTAGTGGGCTGGAACGCGCAAGTGTCGCCATGGATTCCGGCTCCATCCGCTGCATACACAGCTACCTGGTCAAACCCGTTTACCGCGCCGAACTCTACGCGGCTATCGAAAGCGCCTGCCGCGATATTCTCCAAGCTTTCGCCACACACGACACCACGGTTGCAGAACTCCCAATAACTCCCGACCAAATACGCCCGCTCTCTATTCTCCTGGCCGAAGATAATAAAACCAACCAGCTCCTCGTCCAACACCAGCTTCATGATTTTGGACACAATGTCACCGTGGTGGAAAACGGCAAAGCCGCGCTGGCCACCTGGGAATCCCACGATTTCGACCTCGTCCTCATGGATGTCAATATGCCCCTCGTGGACGGACTCAAAGCCACCCGCATCATCCGGGAAAAAGAAAAAAATTCAAAAAAACGCACCAAGATTATTGCCATGACCGCCATGGCACTAGCCGGTGACGAACAAATGTGCATCGAAGCCGGCATGGACGGCTACCTCACCAAACCACTCCGCAAAGAGCGCCTTCTCCAAGCGCTCACCTCCATTACCCAAGGCGGCGACCTCAAATCATTTCTACCCCCATCCCAAGATTTATCTGCACTGGTTCCCACCCCAGAAACCCAGCCCATGGTGATAGACAAGGAAGCTCTCCTCGCTGAACTCGATGGGGATATCGAATTTCTCCGCACCGTTGCAGCGGCGGGCAGGGAAGAACTCTCGAAACTCATGGACGACCTGCGCCAAGCTTCCACTGGCAATGATGGCAAAGCCATCGAACTGGCCGCGCATACCATCAAAACCACACTCGCCCAATGGCGTGCCGAAGACCCCCGCCAAATCGCCTATACCATCGAGAAACTCAGCAACGCTGGCAATATTGCCTCTGCCAAACAAAGCATACCCCAGCTAGAACACAAACTCCGTCGAGTCTTGTCCGAACTCGAAAACATCTGACCGCCTCCCCTCCTCAATAACTAACGCATTTCCCTATCTGGGTAAGCTCAAGCGGTTGGCTACAATTATAGCGGTAGTATTTCCCTATCATTTCAACCCAGATTTTGCAATTGAAAACAGGGGAAACTGAGGAAGGTTTGTTTTATTAG
>DYRQ01000141.1 GCA_020718645.1 Verrucomicrobium spinosum | reverse complement strand
ACTCATCCAATATAAACCATTGTGTATCCAATATCAAGGTTACGATGCACTAGAGGAGAGTCGTGTCGGAGAGAGTTCGGGTCATCAGACTTTCATAGCGTGGGGCAAGCACCTCTACTACATCGCCTGCGGCTGGCACACACAATTTCCCGTTTTTAAGTTAACAATGTCGAGTGTGAGCCAGATCGCATGCTCAGCTCTCTCTCGACCATGTTTCCGGAAACTGCCCCCCAAACTCAGCGCTGCCAGCGCTTGCACTCGAGAAGCGTCACCCATATAATCTCTAAAAAGAAAATGCCAACACTAACCATCATCGCCAATATCCGAGCTCAAGCAGACAAGGTGGATCTCGTGAAAAGAGAACTGGAAAAGCTCATCCCTATTACTCGTGCTGAAGAAGGCTGCATCAACTACGATCTGCATCAGGACAACGAGAACCCCGCCCATTTCTTATTCTACGAAAATTGGGAATCTCGCGAACTCTGGCAGGCTCATATGTCCAGCCAGCATCTTGCGGATTATCTGTCTGCCACCCAAGGGGCCGTCGAAGAAATTACGATCAACGAGATGACTCCAGTTGTTGGATGAAGTAGTTCGCTAACCAATGAGCAGTGGCAACGGTTTCTGCCGTGCCACATTTCGGGCTTGTGTGAAGGAGAATCGAGTATGAAGAATGCAGTTTGCTACCTATTATCTGTTATCTTTTGTGCGGGTTGTGCGTCATCGAAATATGACCACGCTGTGCGTTCCGTGCAGTTGGCCAAGTCTAGCGAAAGCTGGAACGGTCATCCGTTGCCACCTTACCAAGCAGGGGCGCCAGAGATTACAATCCTGAGAATCACGATTCCCCCGAAATACACTCTGCCGATGCATAGGCATCCTGTCATCAATGCCGGTGTTCTTGTCAAAGGTCGGCTTACTGTCACTGCGGAGAGCGGCCAAGTCTTACACCTGAAGTCCGGTGATTCGATAGTTGAGCTTGTGGATACATGGCATTATGGAACGAATGAGGCGGATGAACCGGCAGAGATTATTGTGTTCTACGCTGGAATAAAAGATGGGGCGATCACCATCAAGAAGCCCAAGAACCAACAAACTCCTAAGAAGCCGAAAGCAGGCAAGGCTTAGCCAAAAAAAACAGGGAAAGCCTGCTCACTGGAGAACAAGTCCTTCCGCTGGCGACTAAATACCTTTCCCCTACGCGTCTTCGCCAGACGGGTCAGCGTCAGTTTTTGCAGAGAACTGTCTGCTCGATTTTTGTGCGTGTTTTATCGAATTCAGCCGAGAGTTTTTCGCAGAGTGGAACGGCGTCATTGACCTGGCCTTCGCGGCAGTGCTGCTCGATGAGGCTGGCAATTCCTTCCATACCACGGGCAGCGAAGTTGGCAGCAGTGCCTTTGATGGTGTGAGCGATAACCATCATCTGTTTTTCATCGCTGCGTCCGGCCGCCATGTGCAGCTCTTTGATACGCTGCGTGGTCTCATTCAGGAAAAGTTCGATGAGCTTCGGCGAGAAGTCAGCGAGCATGTCTATCTCAGTATCAGCTTCTGGTTCTGGGCCGGAGAGGATAACGGCAGCAGCAGCGGCCTCGGCGTCACGAGAAGAGGTATCCACGACAGGGATGGCAGGAGCAGGCTGGGTCCAAGTTTCGACCACGGGCTCGGGCACGGCTTGGGTGCGGCGCTCGTGGATGCGTTTGATAGCACGAGATAGAGCGTTTTTGAGATCTTCTGGCATGACCGGCTTGCCGACATAATCGGACATGCCTGCTTCGAGGCATTTTTCACGATCGCCCGCCATGGCGTTGGCTGTCATGGCGATGATGTGGACATGCGGATCTAGGACTGAGCCAGCCTGTTTGCGAATGACTGCCGTGCTCTGGTATCCGTCGAGGACGGGCATGTGGCAGTCCATAAAGACGACATCGAAGGGCTCTTTGTTGAGGCTGTCCACCGCTTGCTGTCCATCGGCGGCCATACTGCAATCGTAGCCAAACTTGCGAAGGTGGAGCTGGGCGACCATGCGGTTGGTCTCGCTATCATCCACCACGAGGATGCGTAGAGGATTTTTATCTGCCGCGACCGTGTGGTCAGCCGCAGGTTTGTCCGATTTTTCCGCGGCTGGCTGTGGGGCAGCTTTTTTACCGAAAGCCCGCATGAGCCCTTCGTAGAAAAGGCTGGGTTTGACAGGTTTTTTGAGCAGACCCCGGATGCCGGCTTTGACAAGGGCTTCTTGAGAAATCTGCTGGCTGTGCGCAGTGAGCATGACCACGCGGGTTTTGGCAAGGGCGGGGTTGGAGGTGATGCGGGATGCGAGCTCCAGACCATCCATATCAGGCATCTGGTAGTCCACGATGACGAGATCAATAGGGACACCCATTTCGGCCTGCTCTCCTAAAATGGAAAGCGCTACCTCGCCTGAAGGGCAAGCGCGTGGGAGCATCTGCCATCCCGAGAGAATCTCACAGAGGACACCTTGGCTAATTTCGTTATCATCCACGACGAGGGTGCGAAGCCCCCAGAAGGCGTCTTGATTTTTCTGGACGCGCTTGGCCACCTTTTGTTTGGGAAGAGTGATGGTGAACCAGAAGGTGGAGCCTTGTCCGACTTGGCTCTCGACTCCAATCTGTCCTCCCATGGTTTCCACGAGTCGTTTGCAGATGGAGAGACCTAGACCGGTGCCACCGAACTTACGAGTGGTAGAGCCATCCGCTTGAACAAAGGCTTGGAAGAGCTTGGCCATGGCTTCGTCAGAAAGGCCGATGCCCGTGTCAGAAACGCCAAAGCGAAGCGTGGCATTTTCTGGGTCTTGGGCGATACTTTCAATCTTGAGAACAATGTGTCCTTTGGAGGTGAACTTGATGGCGTTGGACATCAGGTTCAAGACAATCTGGCGCAGACGGGTGGGGTCGCCTCGGAGCATGGTAAAGACATCGCGCCCGACACAAGCGATGAGTTCTAGACCCTTGTTCGAGGCGTTTTCAGAAAGCATCTCGAGGACTTCATCCACCATGTCGTCGAGGTTGAAATCCACGCTTTCGATGGTGAGCTTGCCGGCTTCGATTTTTGAGAAATCGAGAATATCGTTAATGATGGTGAGAAGAGCAGTAGCGCTGTTGCGAATGATGCGGACATAGCGACCCTGTTCGGTATTCATCTCAGTGTCGGCGAGAATGGTGGACATGCCGATGATCGCGTTCATAGGCGTGCGAATCTCGTGGCTCATGTTAGCCAAAAACTCGGACTTCATGCGGGCGCCATCCTCGGCCTTGGATCGAGCCGCCTCAAGTTCTTGGGACATGCCTTGGAGCTGCTGAAATTGGGAGACCTGAATGTAGTGTTGGAGCACGATCAGGGTGTGGACATGGATGAGGCCGAGGAAGGATTGGTTTTTATCCACGAGAACCACATCGTGGAAGAAGGAGGAACCACGGCGACCCATGACGCTGTTGAGCACATCCTGCACGGGGGAGCCATGGACGACAATCAGAGAGCCATTGAGCAAAAATTCGCGCACTGGTTTTTTGCCGTAGAGAGCGAAGCCCATGCCGTTGCTCTGAGAGAGGACGGCACTGATATGGCGGTAGGAGGCCATGCCGAGGAGTTTTTCTTGTTCTATGACAGCGACATAGTCGAGGTGATTTTTGCGCAGGTGTTCGGACATCTCAGCCATTGGTTTGCTGGCGTCCACAGACTCGACCGAGTCAATCATGCGCATGAGATCTGTCTGATCACCTTCGGCAAAGCGCTCGAAGCTCAGCGATGAAGTCTGGTCGAGAGCCGGTGGATGCAGGAGACCCGTAGCGGAGGTTCCTCCGACACGACCTGTTTCTGATATTAACTGCGATGTGCTCATAGTAGTTCTCTGGTGGGTGCTGTCCTCATGCATCCATCACTAGATTACTAAGCAAGCAACAAGGCTTTCTCATGTCATCCGTGCGCCAGATATGTGAAGCAATACCATTATTTAGGCATAATAGGCATTTTTGTGTTGATGGAAATGGCGCAACATATTGTCGGCAAGATAGAAGCGTGATAAAAAACTGCGTCATGAAAAAAAGTGCATCAAATGCGGGCTTAAAAAGTGCGTAAAAAACGGGAAAAACAGGGGGTGTCAAAGGTGGTTGTGTCGAGCTTGCAAGCATGTTTGGGAGACCCCACAAAGAGATAAACCCAGATCTTGCAATAGAGCGCGATGGGTGCAGGTGCGAGGCGCAGGCTCGCCTGTTCTTATGG
>DYRQ01000140.1 GCA_020718645.1 Verrucomicrobium spinosum | reverse complement strand
AAAATCATCGAGCGCTGCCTCCTAATGACCACCGACCCCGGCGACCTCGTGCTGGACCCGACATGCGGGAGCGGGACAACGGCGTATGTAGCAGAGCAATGGGGCAGACGCTGGATCACCTGCGATTCCAGCCGCGTGGCGCTGGCGCTGGCCAAACACCGGCTGATGACGGCGAAGTTCGATTACCATCAGCTTCGCCCGCTGAGCGCGGAGGATGTAGCACGCAATCCGCATGGGACATGGCTCTCTGGAAAGGATGAAGGCGGAGGGATGAAGGATGAAAAGATGACCTTCAAATGCAAGACGGTGCCGCACATCACGCTCAAGAGCATCGCCCGCAACACCTCGCTCGATCCCATCTTCGCCAAACACGAGCCGATCCTCGCGGCTGCTTTGGAGAAGCTGAACAAAGAGGTCTCACGCGGAGACGCGGAGGCGCGGAGAGTGTTGAGAGAAAAGCTGGTCGAGAAACTCATCCACAAACATCGCGAGCAAGGCGCAAACGCCGTGACGGATGCCGACATGCGCCGCTGGCTGCTGCCGGACACGCAACCGTTATTGATCCGCTCTTTCCCCGCTAATAAACCACTCAAAGGTGTGACACCGAAGCAAGCCAAGAGTTATCAAGACGCGATTCCTAAAAATGAAGGGGGTGGATGGAAGGAATGGCAGGCACCCTTTGACACCGACGCCGACTGGCCGAAGCCGCTGGCTGATGCGCTCACAGCCTACCGCGCCGCGTGGCGGGCGAAGATGGATGAAGTGAACGCCTGCATCTCCGCCAACGCCGAGATGGAGGAACTGGTGGACAAGCCGGAGACGGTGAAGGGAGTGGTGCGCGTGGCTGGTCCTTTCTCGATGGAAGGCGTCATTTCCGTGGAAGACGGCCCCGACACGCCGATTGGCGGCGCACCGGACGAACTGGAGTCCTTCGACGCTTTTGACGGCAGCGCGGCAGTGCAGAACGCCGAGGCGCACCTCGACACGATCATCCGCCTGCTCAAGGCGAGTGGCGTAGATTTCCCCGGCAACAAGAACATGAAGTTCAGCCGGCTCGATCCGCTTGCCGGGGTGTCGCTCATTCACGCAGAAGGCGAGTGGATGAACGGCGAGCGCGAGCCGGACGGGGTTGAGGAGCGACGCGTGGCGGTGAGTGTCGGCCCGACCGTTGGCAATGTGTCATCAATGCAGGTGGAGGATGCGATCCGAGACGCGAATCGCAAAGGCTACGACGATGTGGTTTTCGCCGGATTCGGCTTCGATGCCACGGCGCAGGATGCCATTGAAAGCGGCAGCCATCCGAAGCTGCGACTGCACATGGTGCTCATCCGCCCGGATGTGGCGATGGGCGACCTGCTCAAGACGCAGCCCGGCAGCCAACTTTTTACGATCTTCAGTGCCCCTCGCGTCAAAGGTCCGACGAAGCAGACGGACGGTGAATTCACCATTGAAGTCGAGGGCATGGATGTCTATGACCCAGTGAGCAACACTCTCTTCCCGACGAACAAAGAACGCATCGCCGCCTGGTTCCTCGACACGGATTATGACGGACGAACCTTCTGCATTTGTCAGGCATTTTTCCCCGACAAGAGCAAGTGGGCAAAACTTGCGAAGGTGCTCGGCGACGCGGATGTCATTGACGAAGGAGCCTTCGATGCCCTGAGCGGGCTGAAGAGTTTGCCCTTTCCGCAACCCGAGAGATTGGGCAAAGGCGAGACATGGCGTGTGGCAGTGAAGGTGATTGATCCGCGAGGGAACGAAGGACTGAGGGTGTTAACCGTGAAAGAGTAACTTATGATCGAACGCATCCTCATCGAAAACTTCAAGACATTCGCCAAAGCCGATATGGCATTAGGGCGGGTCAATGTGCTGATCGGTGCCAACGGGAGCGGCAAGTCCAACTTCATCGAAGCGATGAGGGTGGTGCAGGGGCGGGCGATGGGGTTGGCGAATGGTTCATTGCTCAACGGGGATCCGTCCCGGAACTGGCCCGGTGTGCGCGGAGGTGCCGCGCATGCCCTGTGGGATGATGGGCAAGGGGATCGCAGATTTGCCATATCCGGCATCCATCGCGGGCGGGCGGTGGAACGCGGGGAGTTCGAGTATGTCACGACCCTGAACGGCATCGGCAGTGCAGGTCATACAACGGCGCAACTCAACGCCGACCTTCTGGCGGCATTGACGGTAGAACAGCACCGGGAGGAGTCTCGCACGGAAGAGGAACTCGTGCGCGATCTTTTGGGACGGATGAAAGGGAATCTTGCGAATCTGGGGAGGGATTCGTTTGCGGTGGATGAAGTGCTGGGCGTGGAGTTTAATGGCGTGGCACTGAACGGGCTCGGGTACCTGAAAAATCGGTTGGGCGAAATCGTGTTTCGGGACGAGTTGGGGGAGATGCAGTTTCTCGATCTCGATCCTGAGCGGTTGCGGGATTATGCGGCGGCGGATGTGCGGCGACGCATGGGCGAACGGGGAGAGGGCTTCCCTCTGGTCGTTGAGGGGGTGTTGGAAGATGCTCACACCAAAGAGGCTTATCTCTCATGGCTTCGTGAACTCACTCCCGAACGAGTCGAAAATGTGGCTGTGCTGTCTGGCGAAGACCAGAGCGAAAGGAGGTTTGCCATCGTTGAAAACGGCAAGAAAATCAGTGCCCGCATTTTGTCGGATGGAACGCTCCGATTTGCGGGGCTGGTGGCGGCATTTTTCCAGAAGCCCCAGCCCGAGGTTTTGCTGATCGAGGATGTCGAGACGGGCCTGCATCCGGCGCGATTGCGGTTGCTGATGGAGATGTTTGTGCGCCTCTCAGCCCAGGCAGAAACACAGGTGATCGTGAGCACGCATTCTCCCCTGTTGGTGGATTGGGCTGTGGCGTTTGACTGCGTCAACATTTTTGTCTGCCTGCGTAAAAAGTCGGGAGCCACAGAGATTGTGCCCATCGAGAGCAACACCCAATGGCAACGAATCAAAAGCAGCGGGCGGATGGGTGAATTTTTTGCTGAAGGAGGCATGGAAAGCGCATGAGCCTGAATGTGCTCGTGCTCGGAGAAGACATGACCAGCAATGGGGCGATCCTGCGACCAGTCGTGCAGAGGCTCATGGAAGATGTGGGCAGGGGCACGGCCAATGTCTTTGCTCCGAGTTTTGCCGGCACGCAGGGCTACGCTGCGGGAGTCGAGCGCATCCGCTCCGGTGGGCTGGATGTGCGCTATGGACATTTCGACCTGTGGATTTTTGTTCCCGATGCCGACTTGGCCACGGATGAAGCGATGAGGGCTTTGGAGCAATGTCGCCTTGCTGGCAATGCACGGCTTTTGTGTTGCCCGGCTATTCCTGAACTGGAAGCATGGGCTTTGGCCGGATATGCAGATCATCTTGGCTTGAACTGGGGCGATGCTCGCAAACATCTGCATCTCAAAGAGGAGGTCTTTGTGCCACTGGCTCAAAAACTGGGCTTGGCGGGCATGCCCGGAGGTGGGCGGGTTCAAATGATCCTTCACACTCTCAAGAACTGGCGAGGTTTCCTCGAACGCTGTCCTGAGATCAAAACCCTGCGCGAGCGCATCGCTGCATGGATCACTAAAGACTAAAATCATGCCCGAAGAACCCATCCCCATCCAGCCAGTCGAGAACCCGATCCTCTGTTCGCCCTACAAGGAGCCGGCGCAGCACTGGCTTTACGACACGAAGACGGGCGTTCCGTCGAAGACTCCTGGACGCCGACCGGCGAGCTATTGGTTTAAGACCGAACGCACCGGCACGGCCCAGCTCGATCTTTTTGCCGAAGAAGAACGAGACGACCTGCCGCTGGTGAACGCGTTGCGCCAGGATGTCAAACACTGGCGGACGAAGGGTTGGGAAAGTGCGAGCGAGACCACGAAGAAGCTATTGCGGCATTGGTGGAGGGAGGATCGCGGACGGCGGCTATTCTTCTGCCAAGTCGAGGCGGTCGAGACGATCATCTACCTCCGGGAGATTCTTGCGCTCGGCAAGAAACCGCGGTGGACCCCAAAGCTCACGCTGGAGGATTTTAACGCACTGAGCGAAAGTCGTAACCCTCGTCCCAACGAGTGGCTCGCAGCGGTGGCACAGCATCCGAAACTGGCAGATATTCCGAACGAGGCAGAACTCAAGGCAATCCACCGCTATGCCTGCAAGATGGCTACAGGTAGTGGTAAGACGGTGGTAATGTCGATGCTCATCGCATGGGCGTTTTGCAATCGTGGCACCAAACCGGGCG
>DYRQ01000139.1 GCA_020718645.1 Verrucomicrobium spinosum | reverse complement strand
CCTTGTGCCCCGGTTACCTCAAAATATTTCGGCATCGAAAAGCGAGGGGGGGATGCAGCTTTCGGAGAGTCTTTGACACAACTCTCCTTCAGCCTTCCCTTTTCGTTTTACACTCAGGATGAAGGGCGGCTCGGCTCCCCTGATCCGCGGGACTGCTGCGCTGTCTGCCATCGCAGATATTCACCAGCATGCACAGAGATGATCGCCACGGCTCTTTCCAACACTTGCTCGCGCTCTTTCATATGCTCTTCAGCTATGCTCTGCAAGTCGTCCACATTGAACAAATACACATCGTCATGCTCACCCAAGACCGGGTCAATATCCCTGGGCACAGCCAAATCCACCAGTAACAAGGGACGACCAGCTCGTCGTGCAAGCAGAGGGGAAAACTCCCTCGCCCCAATCACAAAGCCTGGTGCAGCCGTGGAGCTGATCACGATGTCAGCGTGCAAGAACTCTTCTGGCAGTGAATCATATCGGGCTGCACGCCCCCCCAACATGGTCGCCAACTCATTCGCATGTTCATAGGTGCGATTGGCCACAATCACCGTTTTCACACCTCGTGAGACCAGTGCTCTCGCCACCTTTTCTCCGGTATCACCAGCCCCAATCACCACCACACGACGCGGTGCCAGCTCACCAAAAATTTGTTCGGCCAACTCGACAGAAACCGACCCCACCGAAACGCTGCCACGCGTGATAGCCGTCTGACTGCGAACCTGTTTGCCGGCCCTGAAAGCAGACTGAAAAAGCCGGTGCAGATACTTGCACGGTGCCGAGGCTCGGCACGCCAGATCGTAGGCCTGCTTGACTTGTCCAAATATTTCAGTCTCCCCCAACACCATCGAATCCATGCCAGCAACGACCCGAAAAAGGTGGTCACACACAGCCATCCCGCGACGCAATGCCAGATAGTCCAGCAACCCTGCATCCAGCGGTTGACCGATCTCTTGGTAAAGATCACTCATCAGGCGGCTTGGCTCCTCCTGACCCGAGAGAGAACAGTAAAATTCAGTCCGGTTGCAGGTGGAGACAACGACAGCGCCACCCACTGCTCCGTGCCCAGACAGCCATGATATGGCACGGCTAGTAGCCTCTTGTGAAAGGGAGAGTTTTTCGCGCACCTCGACAGGCGCATCGTGGTGCGTCACGCCAAGACAAAACAGATGGGACAGCGGGTCGTCCATCACCTGAGCGCTGGGACCACATGCCCCAACCCCCAAAAAGTTCCTACCATCAAAAGGTAAAGCGCGATACTAGCCACCGCTGTTTTCCACCCGCTGAGCCGGCTGCGCAGCGCAGCCACCAAAACAATCGCATAGCTGAGCCAGATCAGCACAAACCAAGCTACCCTGATACCGCGAGCTGCAGAATCTACAAAGAAGCTGCTCGCAACACCAGCGCTCAGCAGAATCCAACCACACAACAGCAAGTAGCGGTTGACGCGAGTAACATCCGATAGTGAGGGCAGATGAGCCAGCCAACCCATATGCAGTTTCTTGCGCAGCAACCGATCTTGAATCAAAAATACTCCACCACAGATGGCTGCAATACCCAGCGCGCCATAGGCGAGAATACAAAAACCTGCGTGCAGCTCGAGGGCGTAGCCTGGAAGATACACCTGAGCCTTCTGATCACTCGCGACGAGCAACGCCCAACCCAACCCGAGCGATAAAAGAGGGCAGGTCACCCATCCTATAAGCGTGAGCCGATACAATCTCCCCACCACGAGATAGACCAATGCAATAGACCATGCGATGTAAGCGGTCACTTCAAACTCATTCGAGATGGGACAGTGGCGTAGCTCCTTGCCCCTGAGCGCCAAAAACACGGTGTGGCACAGAAAAGCGACGGCGAAAAAAATGAAGTTTGCCCGTTGGAAAAAATTATTGCGCCTCGGTCTGAAAGAAGAGATCGAGTAAGCTATCACCGCACACCATAGCCAGATTCTCTCGTCCATCGCTCTTCTCCAATCCTAGCGGATCCACGCCTGCACCGAGGGTTGTGGCACAGCCTCGCCCTGTGGTGCTGCGTCCATGCCCCACTCGACCCATTGTCCACCGACCCCGCCGATTTCCGCAGCCAACTCTCGGCACTTGGCGTCCCATGCCGCCAAGTTAGGTCTTTTGAATGGCTTGTCGGCAGTGCCCGGAAAAATAAGGTAAGTCACAGCGAGGTCGCTCACTGGCCTGCGCCTACCGTTGCAGGCAGGATCAATCTGACGGCAGATCAACAACGAGGCCTCACCAATTTTCGTGTTCGGACCAGCGTCCCCCACGATGGCAGACATCACTTTACCCCCATGCACGACCAACGCATAATCACCGATGGCAGGGCTCTGGGCTTCCCCTCCCCTACCCAGCATGAACGAGGGCAAGACGATGAAGGGATCCAGTGTAGCCACAAGACTGCTGCGATGTTTCAAAGCAGACAGTTCGGCATTGATCTGCGACACTCTCTCCTCAGCCGCTTTCACCTTCGCTTCGGCGATACCACCCGCACTCAGTTGCTCCTTCAACTTGGCCAACTCTTCTTGCCGTTTGGCTACCAGAGGATGAGGGATAGCGCGATTATGACGGGGCCAGTTGTAGCTGGTGTAAGGCTGGAAACTCGAAGAGGAATCGTCGTATTCCAAAGTGCGATCCGTATCCGTCCCATCCGTGACCACATCCATCTCCGATTGCACCAGTAGCACCCTGCGTCCCGAGGGCACAGCCGTCTCAAGGATACTCTGGCAATCGAAAAAATTATGCTTGGTCAAAAGCTGGTTGAATATTTTCAGACGACTCTCGGTAAAGGCGATTTTGTTCTGGTAAAAAGCGTGATAGTAGGGAGACACCACCGCCGTCTGAACCAGCGCGTCGAGACCGGGAAGAGACTGTTTCAGCGTGGGATCACCAAGCACCAATTCATCGGCGCTGAGGGCTGCCTTGGGCACCCTCACTGCGAGGGATAAACCTAGCTGGTAACTTTCAGGCGCGCCCCGCTCCTGCACCGCTGTTTGCCCCTCGGAGGAAGTCACCTGCATTTTCAGCGACATCCCATTGAACATAGGGCTCACCTGCATACGGTCATGGGCGTGAAACCTTGCCGGTAAAGGCTTGGGAGGTCTGATCTTCTCCGGCGGTAGTGCCTGCACCACTTCTACCGGAAATGTCCCTGGGAGGATCGTTTCGATCACTCTCTCAGATAAGAGCGATATCCACGGTGCACCGAGCAGCAGCACCAGCACTGTGGCTACCCAAATAATACCGAATGCAATCAAACTACGCGGCATCTCTCACACCTATAGACATCCCACTCGATGCTGCTGGCCTCACCCGCAATCACAGCCCACCCTGTTCCCGTATCTTCGAACGCTCCACAAATCCGGTTTGCCCCGACACCGTCTCAACATAGGCATGGTCTCCACCGCCCGCGATGATCCTGAGTCGGGCACCTGTTTCGAGATACGCATCGGGGGGGGTGGTTTGTTCTGGCCCTTGGGCGTAGAGCGGCGTGCGATCCATGACTATAGCATCAAATTGAGGCGCATCTCCTTGGCGAGCCGAAGCACAAGACGAAAGAGACAGAGCCGCCAGAGCGACCAGAACCAGTTTTGCCGAAAATAAAATACCGTGCACCATGCTGATTTATTGGGAGGTGATGAGCCGGGGGTCAAGTCTGGCGTATCGCCTTGCGTCTGCTTTTCAGCCTGTTGCTAGAACCCTGCCCCAGGAGCAGGAAACTCGGCCACCCTCGGCAATATCTTGTGTTCAATAGCGGTCTCAGAAAGATCGCACTCCTGCCGGAACAGTGCCCATGTCTCCGTAAACTCGACGAATCCCCCTTGGTCAATGGTCTCCAGTGGCCCGAGCAACTCGAGTTCGAGCATGTCAGGGAGGGTGAAACATTCAAGAGTCGACCCGAGATCTGGATAATCTGCGCCTGGGTAGTGAACAAATTTTTTAACGAAAAGGTGCCCGTGATTATGGTAGGCAGCCCACCCTTGTTTGTTCTCGATACCAATTTTTAGCTTAGCCACTTCAGGGGAAGCATCTTGGCGTATCTGAATAAATTTTTTGCCCCAACACAAGCGGCGGTCACCCATGTCAGTGTAAGGCCACACAACGACACGACGAGCAGGTAATAGATCTTCTGGACCTGCCACAGAATAGTGTCGAGGATGCTCTTTGTAAGGCTCTTGGGGGATGACTAAAGTGCCGCCTGGCGCCATCACGGAGAGAGTCCAAGGAGCCAGCTTAATTGGCCAAAGATTATGGTTGATAAGCCTATGCGTCACGCGAACCCAAGGCTTATCCGGGTGCATCCGAATGAAGA
>DYRQ01000052.1 GCA_020718645.1 Verrucomicrobium spinosum | reverse complement strand
AATAAAACAAACCTTCCTCAGTTTCCCCTGTTTTCAATTGCAAAATCTGGGTTAATCCACCAGCACTCGGGGCACCCGCTGGCCTATGCCGGTGAATATCTCGTAGCTGATCGTGTCATCCCACGCTGCTAGTGTCTCTACCGTAGGGTCGGCACCCAGCAGCACCACCTCGTCCCCAACCACAGCGCCGGCCTGCGAGACATCGGCGATAATCTGATCCATGGTCACCCGCCCCAACACCGGACAGCGCACACCGCGACAGAGCACATAGGCTTGACCGGCAAAAGAGCGACGGTAACCATCGGCGTATCCTGCTGCGATAATAGCGCCCCGCACTTTTCTCGAGGCGCGGTAGGTTGCACCATAGCTGATGGTGCTCCCTGCGGGATAATCCTTGATCAGCACCACCCTCGATTTCCAAGTCATGACCGGCTTCAATTGACCCTGCAATTCCTTCACAGGAGCAGCTCCGTAGAGTGAGATACCGGGGCGAGCTAAAGTGAGGGAGGATTCTTTCACACGCACGATACCGGCACTGTTGGCTGCATGGATCCACTTGGGGCTTTTTCCTCTTGTATTCTGACAATACAAAAGTGCCAGCACACGCTTGAAATGGCGCATTTGCCGAGTGGTCATGCTGCGCGATTCATCGGCTGCTGCCAGATGAGTCATGATGCCCTCGACAGTGATTTCCGGGTGCTGAGACACCGTCGCCAGCAGGGAGGGCGCGTGTCCATGAGACACCCCGAGCCTGCCCATACCCGTATCCACTTTCAGGTGAACCAAGGCTTTTTTCCTCGCTACAAGGGATGCACGGATCAAGGGAGCAATTTCAGATTCATCGGAGAGGACACACCGGAACCCGTTTTGCACCAGTTCTGGAACTTCGTCTGGCAAGAGAGCCCCGAGCACGAGCACGGGTTTTTTGCAGCCGACCAAGCGGAGTTCCAAAGCCTCCTGAAGATTGGCGACCCCGAGCATGGCTGCACCAGCCTTTTCGAGGAGAGGAGCCACGCATCGCACCCCATGGCCATAGGCATTGGCCTTGACAGCAGGCAAGAGCCCGACGCCAGTTCCGGCTAGGGACTGGAGGTAAGAAAAGTTGTGGAGTAAAGCGGAGCGACTGACTTCCGACCAAATGCGAAAGGCCGCTGGAACTGGAAGCTCCTGCGGCCTTGTCGAAAGTTTCCGTGCTGTTTTCGTCAGCGTTTGGAGAACTGGAAGCGTTTGCGGGCGCCGGGTTGACCAGTCTTTTTGCGCTCTTTAGCGCGGGGATCACGGGTCAAGTAGCCGAGGCTCTTGAGTTTGGCCCTATAATCTGGGCTCTCTTTGGAGAGGGCGCGGGCGATAGCATGGCGCATGGCACCAGCTTGGCCATTGAGACCGCCGCCGCGGGCGCGGGCAGCGACATTCACCTCGAGGTGAATGTTTAGGGTGGTGAGAGCTGCAATCGCGGTTTCGCGCATTGCAGCGGTAGAAAAGTATTCATTGAGATCGCGTCCATTGACTTTGACCTCTCCTTTACCCTTGGTGATTTCGACACTGACGGTAGCGGTCTTACGCCGTCCCGTCGCTTTGTTCAATTCAGCTGTTGCCATGATTTCTCGCTCTTATCGGACTGGGGTTGCGACGGGCGACTGAGCCTCGTGAGGATGAGCCGAACCGCTATAAACTTTGAGTTTCTTGATCACCGAACGACCCAGCCTGTTGTGGGGGATCATACCACGGACGGCCAGCTGGATGAGTAGCTCGGGGTGACGGGCGCGGCGAGCTTGGAAGGTCTCGGACTTGTGTCCACCCACATAACCGGAGAAGGTCATGTAAGTTTTCTTGATCTCCTTGCCACCGGTCACACGGACCTTATCAGCATTGATCACGACCACATAGTCGCCGCAATCCACATGCGAGGTAAACTGGGGTTTGTGCTTGCCACGGAGCAGCACGGCAGCGCGTTCGGCCACACGCCCGAGAATCTGGTTCTGCGCGTCAATCACAAACCACTTGCGTTCAATCTCGGTTTCTTTTGCACTGTAAGTCTTCATAAAGAAAAGAGGAGGAAGATGCCGAAATCCGCAGCATTGTCAAGCCTTTCGATCACTATTTTAAAAAAACAGTAGCAACGATTCGGCGAGAGATTCATATCGGCGTCTGGCGCGACAAGAAATACTCGATGCTGTCGGTCAGAGCCACCCAACTTGCCTCGATGATATTGCCAGAGACGCCCACGGTGCTCCAGTGGTCGGAGCCGTGTGCCGAGGTGATGAGCACCCGAGTCTTAGCCTCTGTGCCATGGGAGGAATCTATGATGCGCACCTTGTAATCGCAGAGAGTCATCGCCGTGATAGCGGGATAGAATTTCGCCAAGGCCGAGCGCAGCGCTGTGTCCAGAGCGTTCACGGGGCCATCGCCCTCCGCCACGGTGTAGCAGGGCTCGCCGTTGACCCGCAGTTTTACGGTAGCCTCGGTGGTTGCGTAGTCTCGGCGCGGGCTATTGCGGATGGAGACATGGTATTCCTCCAACTCGAAGAGGGGCTGGCGTTTTTCTAGGGCGCGACGCACCAAGAGATCGAAGGAAGCATCTGCCGCCTCGAACTCGTAGCCTTGGTTTTCCAGCTCTTTGACCTTGGTCAAGATGTCTCGGGTCTCGGGAGATTTTTCATCAAGAGACAGACCCAGCTCTTTGGCCTTCATGAAAACATTGGTCTTTCCCGAAAGCTCGCCGACCAGGATGCGCTGACGGTTTCCGACCTGCTCGGGCCGGATATGCTCAAAGGAACGCGCCAATTTATTGACCGCATTCACATGCATGCCGCCCTTGTGAGCAAAAGAGGTGTCACCGACAAAAGGCGCACGGATATCAGGGTTCACATTTGCTATTTCATCGAGGAAAAGCGACAAATCCCTGAGGCGCGGCATCTGTTCGTCGGGCACGACCTTGCGTCCCATTTTGAGTTGGAGACTAGGGATCACCGTCGTCAGATTACAGTTACCCGTGCGCTCACCGTAACCGTTGATGGTTCCTTGGACTTGCACAGCGCCTGCCTCGACTGCGGCCAGCGCGTTGGCCACTCCCAACCCGCAATCGTTGTGCGTGTGTATGCCCACGGGAACACCGAGTCGAGACACGACCAAGCGAGTCATCTCCGCAATCTCGGAGGGCATAGTGCCACCGTTGGTATCGCAGAGCACCACAGTAGTGGCTCCGCCGAGAGCCGCAGCCTCCAAGGTCTTGAGGGCGTATTCGGGGTTATCTTTGCACCCATCGAAAAAGTGTTCTGCATCGTAAACCACCTCCCTGCCCGCAGACTTGAGGTAGGCGACAGTCTCGCCGATCATGGCCAGATTTTCCTCGGGAGTCGTTTTCAGAATTTCGGTGACATGGAGCAGCCAAGTCTTGCCGAAAATGGTGACGACAGGCGTGCGGGCTTCGACCAGAGTCACTACCTGAGAGTCGCGGTCTGCCGATACCCCGACACGGCGGGTGCTCCCGAAGGCAGCGATTTTTGCGTGCTTCCATGGGTGGGTGGCGGCAGCTTTGAAAAATTCGATGTCTTTCTCGTTAGACCCCGGCCATCCGCCCTCGATATAATCCATGCCGAACTGGTCCAAGCGCCCAGCTATCCTGAGTTTATCGGCGAGCGAGAAATGAATCCCCTCCCCCTGCGTGCCGTCCCGCAGGGTGGTATCATACATGGCAACTGCTTGGCTCATATCAAAATCCGTGTCTGGTTTTTATCCCCTGCACCATCGAGGTGCCGGGGGAGAGCATGTTACACGCGCCCGGCGCGGACGCAACCGTAGTTTTTTTTCGCATAGAAAAACGGTTTGCTCTTTTGGCGGGCGGGGCTTGAGTGTAACGCCGTAGCATGTCAGGCACTCTGATCACATTCGAAGGCACCGAAGGTGCCGGCAAGAGCACGCAGATCGCCCTGCTCGCCGAGAGGCTCAGGGCAGCAGGGCGCACCGTGCTGCTGACTCGCGAACCGGGGGGCACTGCGCTCGGCGAGGAAATCCGGCACATGATCAAGTTTGCAGAGGCTGGACGAGGCATGTGTGCCCGCTCGGAGCTGTTACTCTTCTGCGCCAGCCGCGCCCAACTCCTCCACGAATCCATCGGCCCAGCTCTAGCGTCAGGCGCCGTGGTGCTCGCAGATCGTTTTTACGACTCCAGCACAGTTTACCAAGGTGTCGCCCGCGGCCTGCCCCTGGACGAGATCCGCCACTTGCACCGTTTTACCATCGGCACCACCGCACCGGCTCTGACACTGGTGCTCGACATGCCGGCGGAGGAAGCCCGACTGCGCGCCATGCGCCGCCCCAAACCCGTGGGAGCCGCCGCAGATCGCATGGAGGAAGAACCTCCTGAGTTCTATGAAAAAGTCCGGCAAGGCTACCTCCAAATTGCACGCGAGGAGCCAGCCCGCGTGAAGGTCATCCCATCCGATGCTTCCCGCGAAGCGGTTGCTATCACCATCTGGGAGGAGGTATCCCGTGTCCTTGGCGCCTGATCTGGTTTTATCGAAACTCCGCCAAGCTTGGCGCGATGGACGCACGGCGGGAGCCTACGCCTTTACTTCCCCTCCCGACCTCTGCATGGAGCAGGTCATCGTGCCGTGGTTCCAGGATATTTTCAGCACACCGAACCCGGCCTCCCACCCGGATGTCCATATCGTCCGGCCCTCCTCCAAGAATCGGAACATCACCATAGACCAGATGCATGGCCTGATGGCGCAACTGCACCAGACCTCGTATTCTGGCGGGTGGAAAGCCGGTGTGATCCTCGAAGCCGATCGGCTGCGACAAGAGGGGGCCAACGCCTTTTTGAAAACCCTCGAAGAACCCTCGCCCCGCACAGTCATCGTGTTGGTGACAGCGCGCCCGACACAGCTCTTGCCTACGATTGTCTCGCGCTGCCTGATGGTTCGGATGCTGGTGCGAGAGGACAACTCTCTGCCAGCAGAGCTCTACCCCGTCCGGGATTTCCTTGCTTCGAAACAAGGCAGAGAACCTCTGGATGCCTGCCGCGCCTCCGCTACACTCGAGCGCTATTTGCAGGAGCAAAAAGCCCAGTGCGAAGAGGATGCCGATGACCAGCTCAAACGCGCCAAAGCGAGCGGCGTCGAAGGCAAGGGTTTGGAGGATGTTGAGAAAACGCTCTTGGCAGAAGCTCAATCCACCTATGTCGGGTTACGCCGCCAGATTCTCGCCTCCTTGGCAGAAGCTGTCGGACCCGGGGAAAGCCGAGTGATACGACTGCTGGATGAAGCGGCGACGGGGCTCAATTTCAACATGCCCGAGAACCTCGTATTCACCCGCTGCTTCCTCCGCATTGCAGCAGGGGCGTAACCTCTCTCGCCCTCAGGCAAACACCCCGCATTCTGAATACGCTTCGCCCTCGTGGGCGGGCGATCACAGTCCCAAGTAGGGCTTCAGCACCTCTGGCCAAGCGATGGTGCCATCCTCCTGCTGATAGGTTTCGAGCAGAGCGATGATCAGACGGGGCAAGGCCGTGCCAGAGCCATTGAGTGTGTGGCAGAAAACATTTTTCCCATCGTCTGTTTTATAGCGCACAGCCATGCGGCGGGCTTGGAAGTCTTCGAAGTTGCTGCACGAGGAAACCTCGAGGTAGCGCCCTTCGCCGGGTGCCCACACTTCGAGGTCGTAGCACTTGGCTGCTCCGAAGCCCATATCCCCCGTGCAGAGGAGCACGGTGCGGTAGTGGAGCCCGAGCACTTCGAGAATTTCCTCGGCGTTACGACGGAGTTTTTCCAACTCATCGTATGAGGTCTCTGGCCTGACAATCTTGACCAACTCCACCTTATCAAACTGGTGCATGCGGATAAGACCGCGGGTCTGAGCACCGGAGCTGCCAGCTTCTTTGCGAAAACAGGGCGTGTAGGCAGCATAGCAGATGGGGAGTTGCTCGGATTTGAGGATTTCGTCCCTGTGCAAATTCGTGACCGGCACCTCTGCGGTCGGCGCGAGGTAGAGCCTCTCGGCGCCTTCACCCATGCCGTAGAGATCTTCCTCAAACTTCGGGAGCTGCCCAGTGCCCTGCATACTGTGCGGCGCGATCAGCACCGGAGGCCAGACTTCGGTATAGCCGTTGAGCGAGGTGTGGCGATCGAGCAAAAAACTGATGAGCGCCCGGACCAAACGGGCGCCCTGACCTTTGAACACTGCGAAGCCCGAGCCAGAGATTTTCCGAGCACCCTCGAAATCCACGAGCCCAGAGGCATCGCACAGCTCGATATGGGTCTTGGGCACGAAAGAATAATTCCACTTCTCACCCCAAGTATGAACCACGGGATTTTCCTCGGCAGAGGAGCCGACGGGCACAGAGGGATGGGGAGGATTGGGAATAAACAGGAGTTGGCTCTGCTGCTCTTCTTCGAGAGCTTTGCACCCCTTTTCACAGGCATCAATGGCAGCAGCCACTTCCTTGGACTGCGCTAGCAGATCGTCGGCATTTTCTTTTTTAGCCTTGCGGGCACCGACTTCCTTGGCCAAGCGGTTTTTATCTGCCTTCAGAGCCTCGACTTTCAAAAGCTCCTCCCGCCATCTTTTATCGGTTTCCAGCACAGCGGTAGCCGCAGCCGCAGCGGCGGCATTGCGGTCGGATAGGCGGGCGATGACCGCCTCGGGGTTTTCTCTTAGTTTTCGGATGTCGAGCATAGGACAGAGTCTTTAAAGAGCGATTCCAGCTCTTCAATCTCAATTTTTCACATACACTTCTTAGAAAATTTTTTCGCCCATCAATCAATTAGATTGATTTGTTCCTATTTCGCTGGCATAGTAGACTGGTTTCTCAGTCACTTAGCTTTGCGGTCTGCAAATAACGGCTAGTTTAGGGGATAATGAACATCTCTTATTAAAAGATTATTGGCAAATTCAGTAAAGCAACAGGATGGGAAGACACATAAACTATCAGCGGCATTCATCTGGCTCCACTTTTTTTTCTGCACGACATATACCTAGTCAATAAAAATATGCAGAGGCACATTCACCCATCAGAACTTATTGCTGATATCAGGACAATATCCCGGCAGTGGTTGTTTACGACACTCCTTTTCCTGATAGGTATCCTCATCGCCTATTGGATACTGTCCTTTCAAAAAAAGTCATCTCTAGCATTAGTGCTCTCACAGACAGAGGAACACAATAAGGTTGTCTTGAATGCCTGCACCAACAATATTCGCCGCATAACCGATTCTTATTATCATTCCTACGCAAACACTCCAGACACAAAAAAATCCCTCGCAGCCACGACTGGAGGTGCGAAAGGAGACATAGCTTTAGCAAGGTCAGAACTCTCTCTACTCCATACTGAGAGCTATGAGAGAATGGTCGGCACGGGCATCACGCTCATGAATTTTTTAAACCCCGATGGGGAAGATATCCTGCGGATGCATCGCCCTGAGAGTTTCGGCGACAACCTCCAATCCCACTCGCGGCTCCTCCAGCAAGCCCGCGAACAGCTCACCCAAACTTGGGGGTTCGAGATAGGCCGCACCATGGCCGCATACCGGTATATCTACCCGCTTCTCGACCATGAGGGTCAGCACATCGGAACCATTTCTCTCGGGGCATCCATACAGGAAGTCCACACGCAGATGAACCTGCTCGACCCACACTCTCATTATGACACCCTATTGAGACTCCCTGTTTTGGACAAACACCTTTCTCCAGACGAATTGAAAAAATTCACCCCTTGGGAGGCAATGGCGGATTATTATTATTACCCCACACCCTCCGACGACTTGCCATACACCGCCCAAAACAGACAAATTCGCACGAAAATCGAGAGTTATCTCCGGCATCTCCCCGGTTTTGTCATTCAGTTGCGGCAAGGACGCTCTTTTGCGTTGGATGTGCCTGTCCTGGGCAATCATTACGCCGTTATATTTAACCCGGTTTTCGACGCCGATAAACAGCTTGCCGCTTATTTTTTCAGCTACCGACTTTCCCCAGAACTCTCGGCTATCCACAAAGATTTTCTCAACCTTCTCTATGTTTCTTGCGCCATATTAGCGGCTCTCTGTTGGGCCATCGCCAAGAAAACTGAGCAAGGCGAACAACTCCGTCTCGAGAAAAACCGACTGACTTCTATCACCAACACCATGGGAGAAGGTCTTTATGTCATAGACAAATCGGGCATGGTCACAGATGTCAACGAAGCCGCGTGCCGTCTGCTTGGCTATCCCCGAGAAGAGCTGATCGGTAAAAACGCACACGCCCTCTTTCATCACCTTGCCCATACTCCTGCGGGTCCCGTAGATGAGTGCCCTATTTACAAAACTATCTCCAGTGGAAAATCCTACCACGGCACCGAGACATTCTGCACCTCTGACAACACGATGATCCCTGTCCAAGTCCATAGCCAGGCTCTCATTTCAGGCAGCCAACTCGTAGGGGCAGTGACCACTTTCGACGACATCACCGATATTCAGGTTGCGTCCAAACAACTCCGCGACGCCAAAGAAGCGGCAGATGCAGCCAACAGGGCTAAGAGCGTCTTTCTGGCCACTATGAGCCACGAAATACGCACCCCACTGAATTCAGTGATCGGCATGTCCTCTCTCTTGGCCGACTCGGAACTATCGCCCTCCCAGAAAAGCATGCTCTCGATTGTGCAGACCAGCGGTGAAGCTCTCTTGCATCTCATCAATGACATCCTCGATTATTCAAAGATCGAAGCTGGCAAATTAGACCTTGAAAGAGTGGTGTTTTGCCCGGCGGAAGTTTTAGAGAATTCCCTTGAAATTACATCGCTTAAGGCGGCTTCTAAAAAACTCACTCTCACCTATTTCATGGACGAGTCCGTCCCAGCCGCCGTGCTGGGTGACAAGATACGCCTTCGGCAGATCTTGCTCAACCTCCTCTCCAACGCCATTAAATTTACCGAGCATGGGAGTATACACATCTCGCTCCATTACGACACCTCTGACGGTAAAGGAATGTTGCATTGGTCAGTCACGGACACAGGCATTGGGATAGACAGCGAGACACTAGGCCTGTTGTTCACCCCTTTCACACAAGGGGGCACCCACATCAGCAGGAAATACGGAGGCACAGGATTGGGACTGAGCATCTCAAAAAAAATCGCAGAGTCCATGGGTGGCAGCATTGTTGTCAGGAGCGCCCCAGGTCACGGCTCCAACTTTTCCTTCCGTGTTCACGCCGAGCCACACGGCGGGATCCAATCGGTTTACGATCAAGGCGCCCACCCGGCACTCGCTGAAAAACGGCTGCTCGTTATCGAACAGTGCCCGCACTTGCGTCGCGTCCTCTCGTTGCAGGCCAAGTATTGGAATATGGTGGTCCACTTGCACGATGATGCATCCGACATGCATGATCCCCGAGCATTCTACGACGCGATACTTGCTGATTCCACCTCACTATCACGCCATGCCGAATGGCTGAATCGAGATGATTGTCCGGTGATCCTCCTGCAAACCCATGGGCAAACCACTGACTTATTAACCGCCGCTAGTCACAGAATCGAAACCTTGTCAAAACCGCTACTTCTCTCTGCCCTCAAGGACAAACTTTTACAGCTCTTTGACCCTTCTCCCACCGGCCCAAAAACTCCCTCTCAGCCTTCCTCACACGACTTGCCGCCCGACCTGAGAATATTGGTAGCCGAAGATATCCCAACCAATCAGACTCTGGTCAGGCTACTCCTCGAAAAGTGTGGCTACACCCCTACCATTGTCGAAAATGGTCGCGAGGCTCTCGACCTTCTCGAAAAAAAACCTTACGATATCCTCTTCATGGATATGCAAATGCCCGTTCTCGACGGCATCCAGACTACCGCACTGATACGCCAGAACCAAAATCCGGCCATTCGCCATTTATTCATTGTTGCCCTCACGGCCAATGCCACCAGAGAAGACAGGGACAAGTGTTTGCAAGCTGGCATGAACGACTTCCTGATGAAACCGATCAAGCTGAGCCAGATCGAAGACTGCATACGCCGAACATCTGGGATCCAGAGATTTTCCCAAGCAAGAACCACTGAAATCCCCCCTCCCATCTTCGACGGATCAAACCTATCTGACACTCTCGATGGGATGCCCCCAGACCATGCTATCAAACTCTTGCAAGAGATCTCATCCTCCTGGAAAGCCAACGGCAATGAAACCATTGCCGCCTACAAAAATACTGCCGCCAACCGATCCTCCCAAAAGGTCTTCGAACAGATGCACAAGCTCAAGGGTGGTTGCAACAACTTTGGGTTTTTGCGCATGGCAAAGATATGTTCGCGATGGGCTGACGAAGCTCGATCCGGAAAATTTGATGCATGGGAAGAGGCAGGCCACATGCTTGACTCACATTGGAAAGATGCATGGGAGTTATTCGATGATTACATCAAACAGCGCATCGGCAAATTTTGAAAACACGGTGGGCAACCAGCATCCCGCCGGAAAATCACAGATATTGCCCCTCCAAATACTTTTCAGCCAACTCGCAAGTTTTTATAGTAAAACCCTCCCCCAATTGACGGGGAAATGGCGCCTCTTGGTGCGAACCCACCCACGCCAAGAGCAATAAGCGCCGCGCCATGATGAAGGTTGGTATTTCAGCCTCATCCTCAGCCGATAAGGAGCGCACCGCCCGATATCCGCGCACCCATGCTTGTATCAGCGCAGGAACTTGAGGCTGGTCTTCGATAAAACTCAACGCACTGGCTAAGTCATAAATATACCAACTGTAACCGCAGTCATCAAAATCTATCACCTGCACTTTGCCTTCGTGCATGAGCAGGTTGGCCAATCGCAGATCCGAGTGGATCAAACCAAAATTTTTGTGCGTCTTCCCAAATTTCTCCAAACGCAGCCGTATCTGCTCTGCCAATCTCGACAGCAACCGCGCGCGCTCCGGGGTCACACCCACTCCGTCCTGCCAACGACCCCAGAGCGGATTTTCACCAAAAAACATGCTCTCCAAATCCCAGGTATGCCGTGTCAAACGACCACCCTCACCCCAGCTCGAGGTATGGTCATGCAAGTGCGCGGTCACAGCTCCAAGCTGTTCGAAGGATCCTATGTCGGAGGGGTCAGGCTCTGTTCCATTCAGGAAGGTGAACATCACTGCCTTGCGCGGCTCAGGGACTTCGGGGTGCTCGAGCACTTGGATAAATTGCCCGTCGGCACCCGGGATCGGCTGAGCCGTGATGATCGAAGGGTGGTCGCCCAAAGACTTAAGCCATTTTAACTCGGAACGAATCGCCTCATCGGTGTGGTAACCAGGCCTGTGAACGCGCAAAATACTGCGGTGTCCTGTGGTATCGTGCCGCACGAGGAAGGTGGCATTTTCCGAAAGATTCAGCAAGTGAACCTCCGCTTCGCTCGGTATTTGATAAAGCGAGACACAGCCCTGCGCCATCGCCAGCAGCCGAGCCTCTTGCTCCTCGGGTGGAAGCTCCGAAAAACGGACAGCAGAACTCACCCTAACACCTCTTTGCGGGCTCCTTTAATTCCTAATTCCATACGGGCGAGTATATCATCACAGAGCGCTTTGTCACACAACAATCCAGGCTTGAATTGGAGAACCTTCGGATCAAGGGCGCTAAAGATCGCCCACACGCCATGCTGGTAGAGATGCTTCATGACAGGCTTGGCACCCTCTGGATGCACTCCGAACTCAAGCCCCATAATAACACCGCACTGACGAATGCCTGTGAAGAAATCCGAATTCTCCAACCGTATGCGATCAAGTCCCTCTCGCAAGTAACGCGAGATAGAGGCAACATTCGCCTGCACCTCTGGTCGGGTGACAATTTCCAGCGTCTTCATGGCCACGCAACAACCAATCTCGGAACCGCCATAAGTGGCGATGTGAGCAAAGCCATCCTCGTTCATCCAGTTGGCTGCAGCAGCACTCATGACAGTCGCTGTGATCGGATAGATACCACCACTGATACCTTTGGCAGATACCAGAATGTCCGGTGTGACACCGAATGTTTCAATACCCCACATCTTCCCTGTGCGCATAAGTCCAGTCTGCACCTCATCGGCGATATACAGCGTGCCATACTTGGAACATAACTCGCGCACGGCTGGTAGATACCCTTCGGCAGGCAGCGGGAACCCATAAGTAGCAGGGATAGTCTCCATGATAACACTGGCCACATCGCCACCTTTGAGCGCCTGCTCCATCGCACCCAGATCGTTGAACGGCACATGAATGAACTCGCCCGGTTTCTGCATCAGGAAGGGTGCCGCATACTTGGCATCCGCCGTGCCCACTGCAAGTCCTGTATGGCCGTGGTAAGCCTTCATGATCGAGACATGCTTGGTGCGTTTCGTGGCATAGCGGGCGCATTTAATAGCCACATCAATTGCTTCACCACCGCTGCTTCCAAGCACCGTGTATTGGAGCGGATCAGGCGTCAGCTCATCCATGCGTTTACACAAGACCGCTCGCATGATCGCCGGGAAGTGGTGGTTGCCGATGTCGAAGTTTTGCGCTCCATCCACCATAGCTTGGATCACTTCGGGATTCCGGTGACCCACATTGTAAGTGCCCCCGTTCAGGTGACAGTCAATAAGCCTGTGTCCCTCCATGTCCCACAGATAATACATCTCCCGTTTCCCTATCACCAGCGGCACTCCCGCCTCTTGCCAAAAACGAGTTTTCCCAGGATTCCAGTAAGCGATCGAGTCTTCAAGGATTGTTTTTTTATCGTAGTTCATAAGTCCTTCTTCATCGGGGCATGATAGCGGCTATAACTTCGTCCGCAGACATGACTTGGCAGTAGATGTTATTGAGAATTTCTAACTCTTTGCGGTGAAGTTCATCCGTGCCAGCAGCGCAGGCATCCTCAGCCACCACGACATTAAAGCTCTCATCGGCGAGACTGCGCACGGTGCAGGAGACGCACTGGTCGGTAAAGATACCGGCCACCACCACACTTTTCACTCCCATATTCGAGAGGATCAAACGCAGATTCGTGCCAGTCAATGCGCTGTCAGTGGTCTTGCACACCACAATTTCTCCCTCCACAGGTGCCACTTCGGAAACTATCTGCGAAGGCTGCTCCCACGCTGGCATGAGCAGATTATTGAAACCCGGCCTCCTCTGGCTCAAGGACCGGTCGGCTCCATCTTGCGTCAAACACGCAATACGGGCAAAAAAGACAGGCATCTTCTCCCGCCGAAAATACGATAACAACCGCTGCGTCGTTGGAAGCACCACCCCTCGCATCCTCTGATAAAATGGAAGCCAACGATCATACTCCCGCTGCTCCTCCGGCGAACGATGCAAACTGGGATCGTCGTTCAAATAGGCGTTCTGGATATCAATCACCAATAACCCAGTCTCCCCGCGCGGAAGCACTACATCGGGTATATCAGGCATGGTCTCGTAATAGAACGAGCGAAATGCAGTTTTCCAGCCCATCAACACTCAGCGCTCAGGCCGCCTCCAGTGCTTGCACGGATTCAGGCAAAATTTGACCACCATCCACGATCAGCGCGTGCCCATTGATATATCCCGCCTCTTCCGAGGCGAGAAACGCTGCTGCATAGCCTATATCTTCCACTGTCCCAAGCCGTTTGAGCGGAATAGAAGACGCCATGGCGTTCATATAATCCTGACCTAACCCTTGCAACCCTTCGGTCAGGATGTTACCCGGCAAGACTGCATTGACCGTGATTCCATATTTGGCGAATTCAATCGCCGCTGTGCGCATAAACCCAAGCATACCGGCCTTCGTCGCCCCGTAGTGGCTCCAGCCAGGATAACCCGTGAAGGGACCTGTAATCGAGGAGGTCAATACCACGCGCCCAGCGCTGCTTTTTTTCAGCAGGGGAAGACATGCTTTAATGCTCAGGAACATCCCTTTCAAGTTAGTATCAAACACCGCATCCCACTCTTTCTGGGTCATCTCCTCAAACTTGCAGGCGCGAAAAACCCCGGCATTGGCACAGAGAATATCAAGCCCACCAAAATCGGATGCCACTTTTTCTGCCACAGCCGCCATGCCCGCCTCATCTACAACATCAGAAACATAAAACTTAGCGACACCACCCGAGGCCACCAGTTCAGCTACGCACCTTTCACCATCGGCTGCGTTGCGCCCCAGCACGGCCACCTTGGCTCCCTTCGAGGCAAATACTTTTGCAATACCTTTGCCGATACCTTTGGTGGCACCGGTAACAGCGACAACTTTGTTTTTTAGAGTGCTCATAACATTATACTCCCTGATATAGTCCTCAATGCCCACCTTCCTGAGCCACCTTGTGGGCAGATCGTCGTGCGGATATACCAAACACCAGACACACCAGTGCAATGGCTGCGAACACCGATAGTGAACCCACCGCGGGCACGATAGGCTGGTAGCCACTCGTCATGCGCGCATAGAGCCACTCGGGCAACGCGCTATCAGCCCCTGTGGTGAACAGCGAGAGCGCAAAATTTCCCCACGACAACAGCACACAAAAACAAGCTGCTGACACCATGCCAGGCGCCAACAGCGGGAAGGTAATCCAACGCAGAATCTGCCACCGCGATGCACCCATGTCCCGCGCTGCCTCCTCGAGAGAGTCGTCCTGACTGTAAGCCTGGATAGACATGATGAGCGTCGCTATCGGCGCAATCCACACCGTATGCGCAATCACGGCAGTCCACCACGACGGTGTAATATCCAAAAAGTTGAACCACATCAGCAAAGCCAAACCTAAAACCGATTGAGGAAAAAAGAGCGGCAACAGCACCAGTTTCTGAAACGATTTGCGCCAGCGCCACGAGTAACGCGCGTAAGCCAGCGCTCCAAAGAATCCAATAAACAGAGAGCAGATCGTCGAGAGCACCGCCACCTTCAGACTGATGCCCACATACTCCTGCACTTGCGGCGAGGCTATGGCGTCCTCATACCATTTCAGCGTCACATCCTCCCAAGCATAGGGAAAAGAGAAATACCGTTTCTTGGAAAGCGACGCGGTGATAATGCAGAACAGCGGAAAATAAAAGAGTAGCAGCACCACTCCCGCGTAAAACGAGAGGCCGACTTTTTGCGCGCGGGTCACTATCATAGCATTACGACTCCCGAGGGGCACGGCCCAAGAATTTCTCCATATCTATCCGGTTCAACACCGCAAAAACTAACACCATAGTGACACCTACAAGCAGCGTCGAAAGCGCCGATCCGAGGGGCCAGTTTTGTCCGTAGGTAAACTCCGTCTCTATGTCAGCCGCGATGGTGACAATACTCTGCCCACCCAATATCTTAGCCTCAGCAATAGCACCGATCGAAAGCACGAACACCAGCACTGACCCGATCAGGATGCCTGGCATAGACAGCGGCAAATCCACATGGCGAAACACATGCCAGCGGCTCGCCCCCAAATCGAAAGCAGCCTCTCGCACCTGGTCCGGCACCATCTTGATCCCGAGCGCCAGAGGAAAGAGCATGAACGGTAGATACACATAGACCATGCCCAGCACGATAACAGGCACATTGTAGAGCAGTGAGTTCATCTCGATGCCGAAGGTGCCCAGCGTCCCTGTGACCACCCCTTTTTTCATCAGGCCAATGACCCATCCAAACAATCGGATATTTTCGGACACAAACAGTGACGAAGCTATCGCATAAGTCACAAAGGTGGCACCTCCCTTAAATACTTTGGCCAATCCAAAAGCCAACGGATAGCAGAGCACCAGCAGGATTACTACAGTTGCCAATGCCAATCCCGTGGACCATGCCATAGACTTCACATAAGTCTGACTGAAAATGAACGCGTAGTTTTGTAGCGAGGGTGCATGCAACAAGCTAAACGATTTGGCGGGCATCAGCCCAAACCACGCCACACACAGCAGTGGCACAACAAAACCGAATAACATCAGCAAAATAAATGGAAGCGCCGAGATTGTCCCAAAGAATTGAGACCCAGCAAGCCAGTTCCAGTTGCGGCGCGGTTCGTTCATGACTCCAAGAGCTGGCTATCAGCCACATCCCAGCCAAGTTGCACCGTTGGCCCAGACACTCCCTCTTCGCGCAAACGCTCAACCGTGAGCGGATGCCCCTCCTCCACCTCCACATGGTATTGCTTGCGGGAACCGAGAAGGAACTCGTTCAACACCTGCGCAGGAAATATATTATCCGTCACAACACCCGGAGTCACAAACCGCAGCGATTCAGGACGGATCAGCAGCTTGCGGCTTTCCCCAGGTCCCAGCACCACTGGCAGACGCACTCGATGCTTGGTATATCCCATGACCCATTCAGCTTCGTATCCACCGAGACCTATAACATCGAGTAAGTTCACCTCTCCCATGAACTCAGCAACAAAGGCATTCTTGGGAGATGCGTAAATATCGCTCGGCGTGCCGATCTGCTCGATCACCCCACCTCGCAAGATAGCCACTCGGTCGCTCATGACCATCGCCTCTTCCAGTGAGTGGGTCACATAGCAAAATGTTTTCTTCGTATCGCGCTGGATGTCTTTCAGCTCTTTCTGGAGAACCTTGCGCAGCCGCGCATCAATTGCTGACAGCGGTTCATCGAAAAACAGAATCTCAGGATCGTAGGCCAGCGCTCGTGCCAAGGCCACCCGTTGCCGCTCGCCACCCGAGCACTGCATCACATTTTTGTTGTAATAACGGTTCGGGTCGAGATGCAGTAGTTTCAACAACTCCCAAGCCCGAGTGCGGCGGTCGCTTTCACTCTGCCCACGCACCATGAGAGGAAACTCTACATTATGCCCCACCGTCATGTGCGGAAAAAGCGCCAGCGACTGAAACACCATGCAAGTAGGACGCTGGTTCGGCGGCAGATCGTTGACCCGCTGATTACGCAGCATGATATCTCCCTCAGTCGGAGTATCCATACCCACCAGCATACGCAGCATGGTGGTCTTGCCGCTGCCACTCGGACCGACCAGAGTGAAAAACTCGCCGTCTTTAATCTCAAACGAGACATTGTTGACGGCAGTAAATTTGCCGAAACGCTTCGACACACCGGCCACTTCCAAGATAGAAGTGGCCGGGCGTTGAGTCGCTCCTGATTGTTCGCTGTTGACTAAGTCAGACATTGTTCAGTTCAAGAACGCGAGCGCTTGGCTTCGTTGTAGATAGCCGTCAGCTCATCGTTGTCTGGGCAGACTTGGTAGTCCACACTGCGGTCCATTTCTTCCTCGAGCGTATCCCACTGCAAGGCATCCAGCTCTTTTTTGTTGAAGAGCTTGATCACATCTGGGTTCGACATCTGAGTGACAGGGTTATAAGTGCCTTCGGCGAAAGCTACCGCCTTACAGATGTCGGGCCGCTGGACAAATTCGAGGAAGTCTGAAGCTTTCGGCGACGCATTCGGATTATTCACCAGCGAGGTAACTTCAAACCATTGCATGGCGCCTTTACCATCCACGGGACCTTTCTTCGGCGAGATATTCATGATCTCGGTATATCCCTCGTAGCGCACAGAGGAACAGGTATAAGTGCCACCGGTGAAGTAACAATCAATCTCGCCATTCACCAGCGCCTGGTTCATCTGGATCATATCTGCCGTGATCATTTTTGCACCCGCGAAAATAGTTTCGCAGACTTTCTTATAGGAGGCGATCTGCTCTTTGGTCAGTTTCTTGAAGGGGTTCAAACCTGCCGTCATACAGAGGTGCATCACATTCCAGTTATCATAAGCTAACAGGCCGTATTTCCCCTTCATTTTCGGATCGAGGAACATCGGGAAGCCCTCGTCCTCCGCCAAAGCTTTGGATATTTTCTTAGTGTTCACCACAAACGAGAACGGACCGAACCGCTGCATCATGCCGATCAACTCTTTACCATCTGGGGACAGCGCAAATGGATTAATGCCCATCTCTTTGTTATAGAACCAATGCATCATCTTCTCGATGTGCGGTTCAAAACGCTTCTTATCGAGAGGCTTGATGAGACCCTCTTTCCACATCATATCACGCGCCCAACACTGGTTGAGATTGATCAAATCCCACACCTTGAGTTCACCGGCGCGCAGCTTATTGATCATGCTCGGATCATCGGTGCCAGACTCGGCTTTGAGTTTGATACCCTTTTGCAGTTTGCGGAAGGGTCCCAGCACATTCTCGGTGTTGTATCCTTCCCAGCACAGGATGTTCATCTCGTTCTCGCGGCCAGCCGCATAAGATCTCGAAGGGAACAAACCAGACGCCGCGCACGCTGCAAAAGCAGCGCCCGTGGATTTCAAAAAGTTTCTACGATTCATAGTTGCAGTGTGCGTATTCATACGAAAACTTAAAAGCAGCATTCATGCCAACCAAAAACTAACCGCTTTGCGTTTTCTTAAAACACTCTATGATAGCAATATACGAATTTAATTATTTATGCGTTTTATATATTAAC
>DYRQ01000138.1 GCA_020718645.1 Verrucomicrobium spinosum | reverse complement strand
CACCAACTGCTCAAAAAATCATGATTCCATCAACACAAAATGCCTATTATGCCTCGGTTCTCCATATTCTGTTTTTCCAATAACAAACCAATCACCCCTTTTTTCATTACCGTTTTTAGGATATTGCATACCACGATAATTCTCAACCCAGCTCGATGGAATGATCTCATCTATATGCCAACACAGCTTTTTGCATGGTGCGCTACCACACAGCTTGAGTTTATGTGTGTTTAATCAGAGACGCCAGCCTTTCGAGTTTGTTCCATGCTGCCCTCCGCCCTTTGATCGCGTGCAGGACCGCTTTCCATACCACGATACTCAGGATGGGGCGGTAAAGCAGGCGTGCAGGCAGAGAGAGGAAAGCCCGATGCAAAGGCTGTTTTTCCAAACCACAGGCGATAGCGCATAGGGCGAGTTCCAGGAGCAAGCTGGCCACCAGATAGGGCAGCATGTGTGCGACAGAACCAGTCGCCAGAGTCATCAGGACTCCGATGTCCACCAGCGGGGCCAAGGCCGCAAGTCCCACTTGAAAAACCCAGATCCCGGGCAGGCTGAACCAGCCCAGCGCGGGGTGGTCTCGGGAGAGCACTAAGTCGCGGTGTTTCCAGAGGCATTGCATGGTGCCGTAGGACCAGCGGAACCGCTGCCGCATCAAAGCGCGCACCGTCTCGGGAGCCTCGGTATCGGCCACGGCATCATTCGCATGCCTGATCCGCCACCCGGCGCGATGGAGAGAGAGGGTGAGGTCGGTGTCTTCTGCAAGAGTGTCGTGATGGAATCCGCCGGCACGCTGCAAAGCCTCCCGGCGCACGGCACTGCAAGCACCAGGAAGCACGGTGATACAGTTCCAGAGATCGTAGGCGCGGCGGTCGAGGTTGAAGCCACAGGTGTATTCAAGGTCTTGGAAGCGGGTGAGCCAGTTGCGTGCATTACCCACTGCCACGCGCCCCGAGACTCCCCCGACCTGCGGATCAGACATCGGAGCAATAAGCTTGCGCAAGGTGTCAGACCGGAAATGAGTGTCTGCATCGAGGAAAACCAAGATGTCGCCTCGGGCAGAACGAACGCCAGCTTCGAGAGCAAACGATTTTCCCTGGTTATTTTGGTGGATGACCCGAATCTGCGAGTGCTGCTGCGCTAGTGTATCGGCGATGGCTCCAGTGCTGTCGGTTGAACCATCGTTGATTATGATGATTTCCATCGTGCCACGATAGCCCGAACACAACAAAGCCTCTGCGGTGGCCGCCAGCACTTTTTCCTCATTGTAAGCGGCGAGCACCACTGTAACTGACGCTGAAAAATCTTGGTCAGGCGTGGCAGATTCCAACTGGTATTGGCGGAGCGCCCCGAAAGTGACAGTGCCCATGCGCAGAAGAATCAGAGCGCTCGAGACAATCATGAAACTCCAGAGCCACTCGTCGTAGAGTTTGCCGACCGCAAACCCAGCTCCCGCGATAAAGCGATCCACCGGAGCATCGGTGTTGACGGGCGGCATCACTTCATCGCGGGTGGAGCCGAGCAACTCGTGCAGCAGCACGATGCGGTCTCCCCGTTTTTTGAGCCACGAGATGATGGCGGGTAAAGCTTCGATAGTTTGCTCGCGATTGCCACCTGCATCGTGGAGTAGGACGACATTCCCCTCCAGACGCAGGGCTTTAACGCGAGCGACGATTTCCTCGGTGTTTGGGCGTGACCAGTCCTGCGGGTCCACATCGTCGAGCACGGTGACATAGCCCATCTCCTCCGCAGTCACCATCGGGCCAAGGTCAGCGAGCTTGCGCGGCTTATCATCGCCGCAGAAAGGCGGGCGGAACAGGACGGTAGATCGCCCGGTGATACTCTCGATCAGGCGTTGGGTCGAGTTCAGCTCAAGCCTTGCCCTCTGGAGAGAAATTTCGCCAAAATGGGGATGGGTGTAGGAGTGGTTGCCGATCTCATGGCCTTCTTCGTAGATCCGCCGCAAGATTTCTGGATGCTGTTCGGCTTTGGATCCGACAATGAAGAAACAGGCTTTCACCCCGTGCTGTTTGAGGATGTCGAGGATGTGTGGGGTGTAAGCCGGATCAGGGCCATCGTCGAAAGTAAGGCAGACCGCATCGCCAGGGCCATCGCCTTTATGATACAGCGTCGGGTAGTGCGGCAGAACGCGGTAGTGACATTCCATGCGGCCATTCGCATCGGAGGAGAAATCTCGTTGGCCAGAACGATGGGTCAGATCCGTAGTGACAAACTCGCCGCTACCCACATGCGTGACGATTTTATCTGGAGAGAGTGTGGCTATTTCCGAGAGGAGGGGCGCCGCATCCACCGTTCGATCGGCGAGTGAAAGTGTTCGCCAGACGGCCGGATCCTCCCAGCCAAGGCGGTAAATACCAATGCCGGCCACCCCTTCATCGCTCACGGCACGAAGCTGGTTAATGAAAGTGCCTGCATCTAGGAACCAGACCACATGCTCATCCTCGCCTTCGCGGTAGGCGAAAGAGGGGTTGAGGTAGGGTTGCTGGCTAGAGACAGCGGCCACATCCGCCGCCGCGCCACGGGACATGATATCTGCGAATCCAATCGTCTCGGCACGCCCACCTCCGAGGTTCCAATCGTAACCGTAGGAGCCCAGTGAGACGATCCATTTTTCCGCGGGTGCCTGGGACATGATCACGCGGAGCCAGCCGTCGAACCAGTCCTGTGACGCCACGGGGCCAGGTGGATCTTGCTCGGCGTTTTCGTCGTGCATCTGAGCGACAAAGTAATCTACCGAATCTGAAAGGAGCACGATGTCAAAAGCACGCATCTCCAGCCCCATGGGTATGCTCAGCCAGAGTTCGAGCCCATGGGCGTGCATCACCTGGGTCATTCTCACAATGAGGGCTGCTATTTTTTTGGAAATGCCTGGGTTGACCGTCTGCCAATCCAGGAGGACGCCTGCCGCGCCCAGTTCCAGAAGTCTCGCCGCTAGAGATTCGGCACAACGAGCTTGGATTACCGCACTGGCTTCCGCCAAGTTTTCCACCGGCTCCGGCGACCAAGTATTTCCATCGAGATTTGACAAAATCGGAACCCAACGCACGCCTTTTTCTCGGCTCCACTCCTGCACAGGAGTGTGGGGGGATTCGATCCACTGCCCGGCACGATCCCCGAAGCCGAACCACGGAGAGGACACATGGGTGAGTTGGTGCCCGCGTGTTTTGAGAGATTCCATGGAGAGTGAATCCCATGAGTCGGCATAGCCGAGGCGGATGCTCGGCCAACCCGTGGGGGCTTTGGGAGCAGCGGGGCGCTGGTGCTGTTTTTTGCCGTCCGCCGTATTCGATTGATCGGTTGCTGGGGTGAATTTTTCCCAAAGTTTATCGGCTTCCGGATGCCGGATGAACGCATACTGCTGGCTCGAGGCGCAGACTTCTTGTTTCAGTTTAGCGAGTTCATCCGGAGGGTTGAGGCGGGGAGAGACAAGCAGTATTTTTACGAAAAACACTGTAGCCACCACTGCGAGGATAACACCGGGCACGGCTATCCAGCGTAGCACCTGCCAGCGCATGCCCCGTGGATCGGAGAACACGAAAGCGTCGCCAGCGTGCTTTGGGTCAGGTCGGTGTGGGTTCATGGGCAGATGAGACGGTTTATGTGGATGTAAAGTTCACTTTGCCCGCGGATATGGAGAAATCAAGTGCCTTGCAACGCTGTAGCCACAGTCTATTTTTGACCCATGAACCTAAATTCCGCAGTTGGCCTATTAGATGAGGAGGATATGAGCATGAGAGTTTTGGGTGTTTGTGCGGCTAAAAGCCAACTGCGGAGCAGTTAGACTCAAGCAATGTAAAAGCCTTTCATAACCGGCCTTTAGGTTGGCCCACCACTCACCGCCGACGGCCATTTTCCAAGTGCGCTGGCGGCCTCCGCGCGTGAGTCTGGCCGAGAGCATCAAGAACCAGCGTCGCCCGTGTCTGGCTTCCACATGGCGAGAGGGTTCGAGCAGACGCAGGAACAGATTCCAGAGGTTGTAAGCCACCAACAGCAGGCGCGCGGCAGTTTCAGTGACATTGCTGTAGCGGCTACAGAAGCCGGAGAAGCCCCACTGGTTTTTGAGCTCATCGAAGACATTCTCGCAATCCGCCCGTGCCCGGTAGAGTTCGATCACCTGCCAAGAAAGCGCTTGGTCTGCCGGCAAAGTGGTGACATACGCCTCGTATTCATATTTGGCGCAACGCCAAAACTCGCTTTGCTCGGGTCCACCCACATCCCCCAGCAGGCGGCGTCCGACCACCACCCGGCGAGAACGGCTCCAGCCGTGGAGTTGCAACTGGATCTCGGCGGTCTGCAAGACCCCAGGGAGTTGGCAACCTTGCCACTGC
>DYRQ01000007.1 GCA_020718645.1 Verrucomicrobium spinosum | reverse complement strand
GGGTGTTTTTAGCTCTGCATCAGTAGAAAATATGGTGTCTAATGCAAAATCTGGGTTTAATCGAGATTATGCAATAACAAGTGGTGCTGGACAATACACCAACATCCACCCGTTCTGAGAACCTCTAACCCAAGGCCCAGACCTGCCGCAGCTATTTACTCGCGGCAGGGGCAGGCATCATGCCGGGGCGTTGACCGTTGCCACGAGCGTCCACATGCAGGTGGCTCTCGAACCACGAGGCCAAGCGCACGAAAGGCAACCCCAGCAGCAGATAGACCACGGCTGTCATGAGACCAATTCCGAGATAGTCGAAATAGGTCTGGGCGAGCTGACTGTATATTTTAGTCAACTCCACCATGGTGATCACCGAGACCAAGGACGAATCTTTGAGCAGCGAGATAAAGTCGTTGGTCACTGGCGGTATGACGAGGCGCACCGCTTGCGGCACGACCACATGGCGCAGGCCTTGCCCCCGCGTCATGCCCAAGGAGAGCGCCGCCTCGAGCTGGCCTTTGGATACGGACATCAGGCCGGCACGATAGTTTTCCGCCTCATAAGCTGCGTAGTTCAACCCCAAACCTATAAAAGCTGCCAAGGGCGGCGTCAGATTCAGACCGAGCAATGGCAATCCATAAAAGATCAGGAAAAGCTGAATCAGCAGTGGTGTGCCACGCACGACTTCGATATAGATCATCGCCAGCAAGGAAATCGGCTTGGGCGCGTAGATACGCACGACGGCAAGCACGAGTCCGAGTGCAACAGCCAAGCTCATGGAAATCACCGAGAGCCAGAGCGTCGTCCAGGCACCGTTGAGCAGGATCGGGATAAATGAGATGTAACGATTCATCTTATCCACCCAAGTCAACGAGCGCTTCTGCAATTCACACCAAGCATCAAACTCCGTCGGGGCACTTTGCGAGGCCACATCCGTGGCACCGATATGCTCGGCGAGCAGCGCGTTCCAGAGGTTCCAGCGCTCGAAGATGGTGCGGAATTCGCCCGAGGCGATCACCTCGTCGAGGGCCCGGTTAATCTCCTCCACCAAAGCTTGCTGCTTTTGGTTGGCGGCCATGCCGTATTCGATGCGGCCAGCGAGTTTGCCGACTGATTTCAGGCCGGGATTAATGAGCCCGTAGAAAACGGCCACAGGCTGATCCACCATGGCGCCGTCCATGCGTCCGAGCACGGTGTCGTTGAAGGCATTGACCTCGTCCTCGTAGGAGACGACTTCGATATTGCCGGCGGCACGCAGGATGCGCGTGGCTTCGGACTCTTTGAGCGAACCGATCTTTTTCCCACCGCAATCCTTCAGATCTTCGATCACCGTGTTCGAGCGTCCCACCACGAGCTGTGCGCCCGTGATGTAGTAGGGCTTGGTGAAGATGAAATTCTCTTCGTGCTCAGGGGTGATTTCCTGACCGCTCAGAGCGATGTCGTAGTCGCCACGATCGAGACCGGGGATGAGACCGCTCCACTCGTTCTGCACAAACACAGGTTTGCGACCCATGCGCTTGGCTATGGCCTCGATGAGATCCACCTCAAAGCCCTTCAGGATCGTGGGATCCTCGGGGTCTTGGAATACATAGGGAGCCCCACCTTGGGCATCGCCACCCCAGCGCAAAAGTTTTTCCTCGCCCTCGGCGCGGAGACTCGAGAGGGAAGGCAGCAGCAAGGCAACCAACAGATAAATCCAACGGTTCATAAGCGTTCTCACATGAATTTTTTCAGGAATCGGCGGGTGCGCTCATCCTTGGGGTTTACAAAAATTTCATCCTCATCGGAAATCTCGATGATCTGGCCTTGCTCCATATACACAATGTAGTCAGAGGCATCCTTGGCAAAGCGCATCTCGTGGGTGACCACGAGCTGGGTCATACCATCGGCATCGAGTTCGCGCATGACTTGCAACACCTCGTCCACCAGCTCCGGGTCGAGGGCGGAAGTCGGCTCGTCGTAGAGCATCACTTTCGGATTCATCGCGAGCGAACGGGCAATGGCAGCGCGCTGTTTCTGCCCGCCGGACAACTGGGCTGGGAAGCGGTGAGCGAAATTCTCGAGCCCGACTTTTTTCAGTAGGCGATGCGCATTTTCCACAGCCTCTTCGCGGGGTTGTTTTTTCACTACGAGCGGTGCCATGGTGATGTTTTCCAGCACGGTCTTGTGTGGGAAAAGATTGAAGCTCTGGAAGACCATGCCCACATTTTGGCGCAGGAGGTGGGCTTGCTCGTGAAAATCTTCGTCCTCTTCGTGCTTAGACTTTTTCTCTAAGGTGATCCCGCCGATAGTGAACTTGCCACTATCCAATTCTTCGAGACAGTTCAGGCAGCGCAGCAAGGTGGACTTGCCGCAGCCGGAGGGGCCGATAAGCGAGATGAGTTCCCCCTCGAATACATCGAGGGAAATACCCTTCAGGATTTCGTGTTCACCAAAACTTTTGTGCAAGTTCTGGACGCTGATAATGGGCGTTTCTGTGTTATCCACACCTCTTTCCTAAGTGGGAGGCAGCATTTGTGAAACATATTTTAGTCCCGATACAATTTCTTCACATTGCCACTTACAACAGGAGGCTGCTAGGCCAGCCGAAAAAGTGCTCGCAAGGAGCGGGCGGAGTGAGACCGAACAGCTTTTCAGCGGCTCTCGGGTTGGGCGATATGCAGCGTCTGCGTCGGGAACGCGATGCCGATACCGGCTTGATCCAAACCTTCTTTGATATGGAGATTCGCGGCAGTCAGAACCCTGTTGTAGCCTTGCACATTCTTGTAGGCAGCCCAGAAGACCACTTCGAGATCGAGGCTGAAATCCCCCATTTTTTTGAATACCACCACGACATTTTTGATCTCTGGCATATCGGGTTCGGAGGCAATTGATTCCACGGCTGATTTCACGACAGCCATGGCCTGTTCGATGCGCTGGCGTGTGTGGTCGTAGGTGATGCCGACAACCACAGAAGTGCGAACAAAACGACCTAGGCTGAAGTTGCGGAGTTGCTTATCCACAAAATCTTTGTTGGGAAGGTTGATTTTATCACCGTAAAGCGAGGTCAATTCCACGCTTCGCAGACCCATCTTGGTGACGAATCCATCGTATTCGCCAAACGCCACCCTGTCCCCGATCCGGAAAAGGCGGTCGGCCAGAATCTCGAGAGAACCAATGATATTGCCGATGGTGGATTGCAGTGCCAGAGCGACCGCGGCACCGATGAAACCAAGACCGGCCAACAGGCCGAGCACTTTCACTCCCATGTGATCCAGACCCACCAGAGCCACTAGCAGGAAGGCCACCGTCTTGATCCCCTTCTCCACCAGATTCAGCATGTGCTCGTCCAGCGTGGTGTCGGGCGTCTCCCATTTCTTGCGCAGCACAGCTACGATCACATCTACCACGCGAAACAAGAAGACGAGGGTGGCTATGAGATAGACCAGTTTCGTCGCGTTCTCACACAGCATCCAGAGCCAGCCGGGCATGTGGGCAAATACGGATTTGGCGTTGTTAAAAAAGGCGAGGAAAATGATCGTGCCCACAGGCGCAGCCACCGCCCGAGAAACTGGGCCAGCCATCTCGGGATTCTTCTGCGAGAACTTATCCACACAGGCTTTGACACCCCATTTATTGAAAACCCAAACAGCGGCAAGACCCAGTGCGTTGACGAGGCAGAACAAACCTATCTCCCATAGATTCACTTTCTGGATCAGTGCCTGCAATGATGTGAACGACATGCCATCTCCCCGTTGTAGTAGATCAAAGACTGTTTTCGCCATGCAAGAAGTAGAGCAACCCTTTCTGCGCGTGCAGGCGGTTTTCGGCTTCTTGGAAAATCGTGTCAGCATGCAGCTCGAAAACTTCCTCGGATATCTCGAGCCCGCGATACGCTGGCAGACAGTGCATGACGAGTGCCTCCGGCTTGGCCACAGCCAGCATAGAGGCGTTGATCTGGTAATCTTTCATCGCAGACATGCGCTGCGCTTTTTCCGACTCCTTGCCCATAGATACCCAAACATCAGTGTAGAGCACATCGGCACCCTCGGCTGCCTTGAGGGGATCGGGCTCGATAGTCACTGGCGCACCTGCCAACGCCTCGACTGGAGGCTGGTAGCCCTCAGGGGCGCACAGCACGAGCGGGAAACCGAGTTGGCGCGAAGCTGCCACCCACGAGAGCGGGACATTGCAGGCAGCGTCTCCGATGAAGACCACTTTCTGCTTTTCCATCGGACCTTTGCGTTCTTCCACCGTAAAAATATCCGCCAAGATCTGGCAGGGATGTTCCTCATCCGTCAACGCGTTGATCGTGGGTATGCCGCTGAGTTTAGCAAATTCCTCAACATCGCTCTGGGCATAAGTCCGGATGACGGCACCATGCATCATGCGACCCAGCACACGGGCTGTATCGCGCATCGGTTCGCCGCGCCCGAGCTGGATGTCGGCGGCAGAGAGGAAAAGCGACTGCGCCCCCAATTCACGCAGGCCAACCTCGAAGGAAACACGGGTGCGCGTCGAGGATTTATTGAAAATCAAACCCCAAGTCTGTCCTTGGAATGGCCTCGGTGCAGATGCCTGCCCCCTGCCCTTCTTCAACTCGGCGGCCAGGCGTAGGACATGGCGTGTCTCAGTAGCACTGAGGCTGTCAAAACGGGTGTAGTGTCTCATGGTGATTATTCCTCCAACGAATGGTAGTAGCGCTCAGGATTCCTTGGGCGATGGCAGGGGCGCCGACAAATAAGCGGCGAAAATTTCGATGGCTCGAGTGCATTCCTCCATAGTGACATTCAGAGGAGGCAACCAGCGCACGGTGTTGCGTCCTGCAGGAACCACAATTAGACCAGCGTGTCGCAACGCACTCACTGCTCCGGCTACAGGCTCTATGATTTCCACGCCTAACATGCAGCCGAAACCGCGCACTGCGACCACCCGATCCGGGTGTTTCGCTGAGAGCATGCTAAAGTTCGAGCCGAGAAACTCCCCGATGCGCCGCGCGTTGTGAGCCAAGTTTTGCTCGCGTATCACTTCCATGACTGAAAGCGCCACCGCGCAGGCCAAGGGGGTGCCACCGTAAGTAGTCCCATGACTCCCTGCATCGAGAACATCTTGGTATTTTTCAGAAATCCAAGTGCAGCCGATAGGGAACCCGCCGCCGAGGGATTTAGCCATGGAGACAGCGTCAAACGAAAAATCTTCCCCACCATCTGTGTTCTCGAGAATGCGCCCAGAACTCAAAAATGTGCCCGTTCGGAACATGCCGCACTGCACGGCATCCATCATCAGGAGAATGCCATGGCGATCACACAAGGCACGCAGACCAAGGAGGTATTCTGGAGTGGCGGGAGTGACGCCGCCCTCACCTTGAATACCTTCGATGAGGATGGCTGCCGTCTTCTCGTCAATGGCCGCCTCGGCAGCAGCAAGGTCGTTGTAAGGGATGTAACGGAAGCCGGGAGTGATCGGGTCGAAACCTTTTTTCACCTTGTCCTGCCCGGTGGCGGCAATGCCTGCGAGCGTGCGCCCGTGGAAGGAGTTTTCGGCAGTGAGTATTTCAAAACGACCCGCATCATGTCCAACGCGGCGAGCCAGTTTGTAGAGAGCTTCATTGGCCTCGGCACCGCTGTTGCAGAAAAATATTTTACCCGGACCTGACAGCCCGACCAATTCTTCAGCCAACCGCACCTGAGGGCGCGTGTAAAAAAGGTTGGAGGTATGCACCAACAGCGAGGCTTGTTTGTGGAGCGTCTCAGCGATGACGGAGTGCGCGTGCCCCAGACAATTCACGGCAATGCCGCCACTAAAATCCAAGTATTCGCGCCCTTCGGCATCCCAGACTTTGATACCTTTGCCACGCACCAGCGAAAGGCTGCGTGCATAGGTGGGCACGACAAATTTGGCGTAGGCCGATTCTATATCCCGACTGGTGTCCAGGCAGCTCATCGAATAATTTCCGTGCCGCACCCTGCCTCGGTGAACATCTCTGCCAGCAGCGAGTGCTCTTGGCGCCCATCAATGAATTGCACCTTGCCGACACCACGCTCGAGCGCGTCTTTGGCACTATCGAGTTTGGGGAGCATGCCGCCTTTGAGCACACCCTGTTCGGCGAGCCCAGCAATCTCAGAGATGCGAATCGTGGGGATCAAGGACGAGGGGTTGGAGGCATCGCGGAGCACGCCGGGCACATCGGAGATATAAACCAGCTTGGCTGCACGCAGGGCGATGGCGAGTTCCATGGCAGAAATGTCGGCATTAATATTGTAAATGACGCCGTTCTCATCGCGCCCTATGGGCGACACCACAGGCACCTCGCCGTCGTTGAAACATTCGCGGATCGGCGCGAGGTTCACCCGGGCCACCTCCCCGACAAGACCCGCATCGGCAAAGCCGTCATCGGTTTTAATTAAAGGCCCTTTACTGGCAAGAAAGACTTCCTTGCCCGAGACGCCAGCGGCCGACGCGCCCATGCGTTGTAGTCGGTGCACGATGTCTGCATTGACCTCACGGTCCAACACGCTCTCGACGATCTTCATGGACTCGGCGTCAGTGACACGGATACCCGAGACAAAACGGGGCTGGATACCCGCCTCGCCCATGCGCTGGCTGATGGATTTGCCGCCACCATGCACGACAACTGCGCGGATATTGATGGCATTGAGCACGGCGATGTCTTGAAGCACCACTTGGACAAGATCGGGGTTTTCCATGGCGCTGCCGCCATACTTCACAACAACGGTGTGTCCGCGGAACTCTTGGATGTAAGGCAGGGCTTCGATCAAATTGGGCGCGTGCATGGAGGCTCTATTCCCCTTTGTTGAAATTCACATAATCATCGGTCAGGTCCGTGGTATAAACCGTGTGCTTACCTTGACCGAGGTGGAGATTCACCGTGATGCGGAACTGATCCTTGGCAACGATCTTGCGCAATTTTGCCTCGGGGCACTTGGCTTGACGCCCATGGCGCACCACCAAAAGACCATCGTAATAAATGTCCACGAGTTCTTCGCGCACGCGGGCCGAGGAATAGCCGATAGCACACATCAGACGACCCCAGTTCGGGTCGCCACCAAACCACGCGCACTTGACCAGCGCTGATTTCGAGATGGACTCGGCTGCTATCTTCGCGTCCGTGACAGAGGCTGCGCCCTCGACATGCACTTCCACCAGCTTGGTGACTCCCTCACCGTCGAGCACGATCTTGCGTGCCAGTTCGCGGGTGACCCAATTCAAGGCTTTCTGGAACTTCTCAAGATCTTTGTGGTAGCTGCGCAGGATGCTGTTTTCGGCAGCGCCGTTAGCCAGCATGAGCACCGTGTCGTTGGTGCTCATATCGCCATCCACGCAGATGGCATTGAACGATAGATCCACCGCCTCGAACAGACACCGCTGGAGCGTGCGGCGGTCTATCGCGGCATCCGTAGTGATGAACGCCAACATCGTGGCCATCATCGGGTCAATCATACCGGCGCCTTTGGCGATACCCCCGATGGTGACAACCTTATCGTCCACCAAAAGTTTGACCGCGACCTGCTTGGCGCAGGAGTCGGAAGTCATGATCGCCTCGGCTGCATCGGAGCCGGCCTCGTCATCGAGATTTTCAAAGGCTTTTTTCACGCCAGCCTTGATCGTGTCCATCGGCATGTTGACGCCGATGCGCCCGGTGGAGCAGACCAAGACATCAGTTTGTTTGCAGCCGAGAAGCGTGGCCGCCGTTGCCGCAGTCTCTTTGGCGTCGGACACTCCTTGGATACCCGTGCAGGCATTCGCATTGCCGCTATTCGCCACGATGACGCTAGCTTTGCCGTCCTTGATGTGACGCATAGAGAGATGAACAGGCGCGGCTTTCACCTGGTTCGTGGTGAAAGTGCCAGCGGCAGTTGCGGGGAGTTGGCTGACGATCAGCGCGAGATCTTTCTTTTTCCCCGCTTTGATGCCCGCAGAAATACCAGCAGCATAAAAACCCGAAGGCGATGTTACCGTGCCGTTTTTGATGGCTGTGAAGCCTTGATCTTTTTTCATAGGGGGAGTCCTTCCGTTTCGTCGCGTCCAGCGATCAAATTCCAGCATTGGAGTGCCTGTCCAGAGGCACCCTTGGTCAAGTTATCAATTACCGAGAAAAAAAGCAGTCGTCCGGTGCGGGTGTCCACCCGTGCAGCGACATCACAGCGATTGGTCTGAACCACACGCCGGATCTCCGGCAACTCGCCTGCACAGTAGCGCACAAACGGGCGCGTCGAGCAGAACTCAGCGTAGGCGGCATCCACCTCTTGCTGCGAAGGCAGAGCACCCGAAGGAGCCGCCACTACAGAACTGAGCATGCCACGGGTAATCGGCAGCAAATGCGGGGTAAACTGCACGATCACAGCCGCGCCTGATACGCGGGACAACTCCTGCTCGATCTCGGGCACATGCCGGTGCGTTCCCACACCGTAGGGTTTGACGCTCTCGTTGCACTCGGAAAAGAGGAGTGATACATCAGCCTTGCGCCCGGCACCCGAGGTGCCGCTCAGTGCGTTGACTACGACGGAGTCCGGGCGCACCCAGCCCCGCATCAGGGCCGGAGCGAGCGCCAGCAATACACTGGTCGGATAACACCCCGGACATGCCACCAGCTTCGCACCCTGCAACGCAGAAGCGTTGGTCTCCGGACTCCCGTAAACTGCGCGCTGCAACCACTCCTCAGCGGGCGCTTCTTCTTTATAATATTGGCGGTAGCGTTCGCGATCCTTGATCCGGAAATCAGCGCTCAGATCAATCACCGTCCGACCAGCCTCCAGTAGCGGGGCAGCATGGTGCATGGACTCACCGTGCGGCAGGGCGAGAAAAAAAACCTCCGCCAACGCCGGCAACTCTGCGAGGGAGGGATTGCTGAACACGAGATCTTGCGGGGGACGAAGATAAGGGTAGATGTCGGCAGCTCGCTTGCCAGCGTGCTGTCGGGATGTGACCGCAGCCAACTCCAGCGAAGGATGACGCGACATGAGCCGCACCAGTTCCTCGCCCGTGTAACCAGAGGCTCCGATGATGGCCGCTTTAGTTTTAGGCATACAGAAAGAGGTAAGGGATGAACGGATTTCTGCCAATCGTCAAATCTTGTTTCCTCGAAAATTAGCAGAGAAACAGCCTAGGAGCCTGCTGGTGTCGCCATCCAGACAGTGTGTGAAATTTTAAGTCCGTATTGTCATAGCTCCTCCTCTATTCACGACCAATCTGCTTCTGGAATACTATCGTGTTGGAATAGCTGAACAACAAGAAGCGTGCTGTTTGATTCTGGGTGTCCCCTGATTTGACAGTGAGGCTGTAACCCGTATGGTTCTCCTCCATGCCAGAATCTCAAGATGCACTCAAAGTCACCGACAAAGCGGCTGCCCAGATCGCCGAACTCGCAGCAGGTCGTCTTGGCAAAGGTCTGCGCATCTTTGTCGAAGCCGGCGGTTGCTCTGGTTTGCAATACGGCATGTCGCTCGATGACAAAAAAACTGATGACACCATCATCGAACATTTGGGTGCCATGGTGTTGCTGGATCCTTCCAGCCAAGTCTATCTCCATGGCTCGACTATTGATTACTCCGACGGGCTCACGGGCGCGGGCTTCCGCATCCATAACCCGAACGCCCGCCAAACCTGTGGGTGCGGCACTTCTTTTGAAGCGTAGCAGCTAGCATGGCGCCACGCACACTCAGCTACAGGGTCGAGGGACTCAACTGCGCCTCCTGCGCCGAGAACCTGCAAAAAAAACTCTCTGGTCTGCGAGGTGTCACCACTGCCTCTGTGAATTTCGCGCTCTCCAAGGCCACGGTCACCGCTGGGGGAGAATGTGATTGGATCGAAGAGGACATTACCAGAATCTCCCGGCAAACGGGCTGCCGGTTATTGCCCGATGGCGATGACCTCGAACAGGCCCACCACCACACCAACAGTTGCGTGCCTCTCTTGCATGTCTCTGCTGCTGGGCTACTGCTGGCGATCGGGTGGGCCATCTCTTTTCAACTCGGAACACACGATCATCATGCCGTAACAACGGCTGCACCTGAAGGGACTCTGGCGTGGGTCTCTCTCGCCTGTATCGGAGTCTCCGGGCTCTTGAGCTTTGTGCCAGTCGCGATCAAGGCTTGGCGTGCGATTTCTGAAAGACAGATCACCGCCGATGTGCTGGTGGGCATAGCCGTTATAGCCTCGGCTTCGATCGGGGAATATCTGGCTGCCGCGGAAGTTGCTTTCATACTCCTGCTGGGCGAACACTTGGAAGAATGGTCCCTGCAACGCGCCAAGCGCTCTCTGGAGTCGCTGTTCGAAGCCGTCCCCCGCACAGCACGACTCAAGACAAAAACAGGAGATCAAGAAATCCCTGTATCAGCGCTCAAACCAGGAGACCAGATCACCGTCCGCCCGGGCGAAGTAGTGCCTGTAGATGGCACGGTGTTATCCGGAGAAAGTTGCGTGATAGAATCCGCCCTGACCGGGGAGCCGATGCCTGTGGAAAAGAGCGTCGGCAACAGTGTCTATGGCGGCACGAACAACTGCGATGGGGCGCTCGTCATCTCCGCGGAAAAAGTCGGCAAAGAGTCGCTGATTGGCAGGATCGCCACCCTGGTGCATGATGCGCAGGAGAAACAAGCTCCGATCGCCCGCGACTGCGACCGCTACGCGAAACTGGTGATTCCAGCCATGATTCTGCTCGCGACAGCCACCCTGCTCTACTGGAGACTGGCTGCCGGTATTCCTTGGGGTGACGCCTTGTATAGGGGGGTCACCGTATTGATCGTTGCCTGCCCTTGCGCCTTGGTGCTGGCGACGCCCACCGCCGTGATTGCTGCCGTCTCCCGGGCAGCTCGTCAGGGCGTGGTCTTCAAGTCGGGTGCTGTCATCGAGAACTTAGCCCGCACCACAGCTCTGGTTCTAGATAAAACCGGCACGCTGACCACGGGTAATCCCACTGTCACGCAAGTCTTGCCAGCTCTAGGAATCTCCGCAGAGGCACTGCTTACCGCCGCCGCGACAGCCGAATGCCAGAGCGAACATCCTGTGGCACGCGCCATCTTGGGTGAAGCAGCACGCTGCGGCATCTCCCCCACTCCACCTGATTCACTCACTGCCGAGCGAGGCAAGGGAGTCATAGCCCGTATCGGACATGAAGTCATCCACGCAGGATCGAGCACTTGGCTAACAAGCTTTGGTGGAGTTCCTGCCGAGGCAACCGGACACATCGGAATCCTCTTGAATGGGCGCTGGCTGGGACACTTCTCTATCACCGACTCGCCCCGCCCTGAGGCCGCTCAGTGCCTAGAGGAAATACGCTCGGCGGGCGTGGAAAAAATCTGCATGTTAACGGGCGACAACGACCGCAATGCCCATGCAGTCGCCCGCGCTGTAGGGCTCTCCCGCATCGAGGTGACAGCGGGCGTTTTGCCCGGAGAAAAAGCAGCCATGATTCGCGCCCTGCGTGAAGAGGGCTGGATCGTGACCATGGTGGGAGACGGCATCAACGACGCCCCGGCCTTGGCTGCCGCACAGGCAGGCATCGCGCTCGGGGGCGGGAAGGCCACTCTCACCAGCGAAGCGGCAGAAGTGGTCGTGATGTCACAGGATTTGCGCAAGGTCTCTTTTGCCGTGCGCATGGGGCGTTCCATGCTCACTGTAATACGGCAAGGCCTTTATTTCTCGCTGGCTTTCAACATCGTCATGATCACGATGGCGATGGAAGGTCGTCTCCCCATCTGGCTGGCAGCTATCGCCCATCAGGGTAGCTCCGTGCTGGTGGTATTGAATGCCCTGCGATTGCTGCGCGTCAGATAATATAATTTATGTCACACACTCCACTCACTACCGCGGCCCCTCTGGCGCTCGTTGCCGTGTTATTTTTAGCTCAATTCTCCCGTGGAGACATCCAGAGTTCACCGGACAATTCTCCTGTCGCCATGTCACCCAGACCAGCGGCGCAGCAGGAGGAAATTGAGCTGGCCAAAAAGTATATCCGCCAGCACGAGGCTCTCGAAAAAATCAAGAGCAAGGAGAAAGAGGGTTCCCAAAAGATCGAGGAATCTCTGCGGGAACTACGATCTGTGCGGACGGCTCTCGCTAAGACATTGGCGAACAACCTCGCCCTCGAAACTAAAGAGCTGATCGAACGCCGAGCCACCCAGAGCGCCTCCATCTTGGAAAAAGCCCTGCGAGAGGCAGAAAAAGCCGTGGAAGATCTGATGAAGGATCTTAGCACTGACCAAGAAACCATTGAAGAAAAACCTGTGAAAACGCCCCAGCACGAAGGGGAGAAAATCTAAGTTATCAGCAGCCTGGCTGCTAGCGGTTATTGAAGCTTTTCTGAACGACCAATCCGTCGAGAGAAGAAACCTGCATCACCCCGAGGATCACTTTTGCAGCATCCAGAAAATAGATGCTCCAGAGCGAGTCCCTCTCTCCAAATTTCCGGCTTAAAATGTAGGTGATGCTGGCTGGTTTCACTGCCGCATCAAGCGCGGTGCTATGAGCCAAGCGGCGGAGGTCTGATATCTTTTGGGTGACTTGCGAGGTGAGCACAGGTGCATACTGTCCTTCGCTAAACGGCCAGATGGATCCTGGCCGACCGCTGTCGAATTTCCCATCCTTCATGGTGAGCACCCGCCGACCCTCAACATGGGTCTTATCCTCGAACTGGAGTTCCCAAATTTCTCCATCAATCGAGTCCTTGATGCGGATGCCCAGCAAAGGCGGACGCTCGCCGGGAGGCATCTGGGAGAGGGCGATGCTCAGCGCCTCATTAGCAGTCTGCTGCGCATGGATAGGACTGGCTTGCAATGCACAGACCGAGAAGGCTACGGCAGAAAAAAATCTGAACCGCTGGATAAAAGAATAAATACTCAAGTCCACACAGATTATACTATTTCATGTCACCAGTCAATTTTGCTAGCTCAGTAACTACTTCTGGCATGAATTTCTCGAGCATCTCAGAGGTGTAGCCTTCGGCTGTCAAAGATTCGGCGTCGAGTTCTGTAGTGAAGCCGTCCTCCCCCACGCCTGTGCCGATCATGATCGCCAAGTGTTTGGCGGCATGAACCAAGGTGACGAGAGAACGCTCGTTTTTGGCAGCTAATTGTGGCCGAGAGTAGTAGCACACCGTTTCGATGTATTCGACTGGGAACTGCCATCCCTCGAGGAGCGCCCCACCGATGTCGCAATGGTCGTAGCCGAGCAAATCATGCTCGGCCTGACGCCAACTGACCCCACTCTGCTGCTGGTAAATGCGAATGGTGTCGAACTGATCGGAGCGGGAATAAGCGAGAGCCAGCTTCCCTACATCGTGAAACAGTCCAGCCGTGTAAGCCATCTCGGGATCAAAACCATCGCGCCCCTTGGCAATGGCTTGGGCTGCTATGGCAACGGCGGCAGAGTGCTTGTAGAGATCGCCGGGTTCCCATCCGTAACCCTTGACTTCAGCAGACAGCCAACGCTGCGCCAGAGAACTAGAAACCAACCTGTAAACCTCTTTGCGACCGAGCCGGAGAATAGCGTCTTGGAGAGTCTCGCACTGGCGCCCGCGATTAAAGAAAGCGCTATTGGCGATGCGGATTACCGTGGCAGCCAGACCTGTGTCCTGCAAGATCAGCCCCTCTAGCTCTGTGTTGCTGTAATCTTCTTTGCGAACCACTGCGGTGACTTTCGGCAACAGCCAAGGTGAGCAAGGGATGTTGCGAGCCATCTCGCATACCATTTGGAGAGGGAGCACTTCGTTCATAAAATTCTTTCAGGCTGGGCTGGCATTTTTAGGCTGACCTCCCCTGTGGCCAGCGATAGACGAATAGTGCGGTTAAGAGCTCCCCCGACCTCTTTCGCCAAAACGCGAAATCGCATCTGCTGGCATAACAGCTCGAATGCCGCGATATTTTTTGTCCCAATATTAAAGAAATTATCGGCTTGAGTCACCTTGGCACCGCCGAATACTTTGACCTCGAGGCTCCTAGTATCTGCACCCTCTTTCGCCAAGGCTCCAATTATATCTTCCATGCCAGTATCCAGAAACATGGCTCGTTTGGTATGGTTTTTTTCGTGATCCTTGGAGTTCGGCAGCATGATATGCAAGAGCACCCCTATTTTGCGGACACGGTCGTAAAAGGTGATGCCCAAACAAGAGCCAAGTGCGTATGTGACTATTGTCATCCCAGCCTCTTTGGACGCCTTCCAGTCACCAACACCAACGATAAGCTGCTTGGTGGAACCAGAAAGCGCATTCGATAATTGCTGTAGCGCCGCAGGTGAATTCATTTACGGGTAAACTGCCGAAAATCGCTTTGCTAGCAAGAGAATTATCCGACACAGAGATGCTTTATTTTTACGAGAATCGGTTGACTTTCTCCACAATCACTGTCTGCCAGTGACTGATGAGTTCCATGACCGAGAGGACGACTTTTTTATCCTCGGGAAAACGCCTGAAGTTAAGATCAATTTTTTCGATGTGGGGCAACGGATCGGGGTTTCCCAGTCGCCCCCAACAAGAGAGTCTAATGTCGTTCAGACATTGTAAAAAAGACTCTACGCCATCCGCATCCACCTGGATCCACGAGATGCCGTCGGCAGTGTGCACCGATGCGGTGGCTGAACGGAGCCACCCACCACGCTCGCGAAAATCCTCCTCGATCGAGGGCAGGAGCACCTCCCAATCCGTTGCGTCGTGCTCCTTGGGTGAATAGGGTATCAGAGAGCAGAGTTTCCACGCCTCGGGTAGAAAATGAACGAAAGGAACCAGCACAGACTGAAAGAGAAGTCGCGTGCGCCCAGGTTCATCGTCACAGGGCAGGTCGAGGTCGAACAGGTCGTTCACTCGCCCACACTCTCCATGGTAGCTGTTAGTCCGTAGTTCTGAAGTTGCCCCACATAAAGTTCGGCTTTCTCTCGGCCAGTCTGGACTAGCACGCTCTTGCCTTGGTGGTGAACTTCTAGCATGTGAATATCTGCCTTGGATTTTGGCCACCCAAAAAGGCGCATGAAGACATGGGTCACATAGCTCATCAGATTGACAGGATCGTTCCAGACCACGACGACAAAACCAGGCTCGAGATCAGAGTGGCTGCGAGTCTCCACGGCTGGAAGCCCTTCGGTCTTGCTTGCGTTTTGCATCATGAAAACATATCGGCTTCTCAAGAAAAATCCAGTGGTAAGCAGAGTCAGTTCTAAGGCCAGAGACAGGGTTTCCTTACCGCACCACTCTAGAACACTCCCTCCACGCTCCAGCCCATCACAAAACGCTTTGTAAATCAACTGATCTCCTCTTATCGCCGGATCTCGTAGTGTGCTATTTCGATGTTGTGTTTCTATGGTTCTAGTGGGGGTAAAAAAAAGCCCGTCAATGAATGACGGGCTTTAAGGTAGCGCTGTGGTATCCTCCACCTTTTCCCATGAGGAAAATATTGATTTGTGAAACACAAGTTAGCCTGTGCATAAAAAGTGCGCTATGGGAAATTTTCCCGAAGAGCGCAGGAAAATTTCCCGAACATAAGTTAAGCAAACGCGAATTCCCTCTCACAATGAACTTGCCTGAGGCACTGTCTATGAGCCCGCATAATGACAACTACTTCATTCAGCGTCAGCGCATTAAACCACTTTAATCGCAATGAGAGTGGGAGAGGAAATATTTCTGACAGCACACAGTTCTCACAGGCGTCGCGATGACAAGGGCGGTCCAAGGAGAAAATCATGTTTTGGAGTTCGAGCTTCTCGAGTTCATCTGAAAGGGTCATGAGTTGCATGAAAACAATCTACCAACTGCCAATGATGGTGGAAATAGGCAGAATTCCGTTTGTATGTAGGAAAAATTCCCAGCCTGCCAGCGGCGAGAACAATTTGCATTCTTGCTATTCTGAAAAGCTCAAGACAATCTAGCTGCCATGACACAAGATTTTGGAGTGATCGGGCTCGGTGTGATGGGCGAAAACTTGATTTTGAACCTCGAGCGCAATGGTATTTCCGTTGCCGTTTACAACCGCACCTACGCAAAAACAGAAGAATTCATCGGCGGACGTGCAGCCAGTAAAAAAATCACTGGTGCCAAAACCATGCGCGATTTCGTCAAGAGCATCCAGACACCACGGAGGATACTGCTCATGGTCAAAGCTGGAGCCGCTACCGATGCTACCCTAGCTGAACTGGCTCCCCTGCTCTCGAAAGGCGACATCGTCATAGACGGTGGCAATTCCCTCTTCACAGATACCGACCGACGCCACGCCGAGTTGGCTCCAAAAAACCTCCACTTCTTCGGTATGGGTGTCAGCGGTGGTGAGGAAGGCGCACTCAACGGCCCAGCCCTCATGCCCGGTGGTGACAAAGAAGCTTATGATGCACTCAAACCCATTTTAGAAAAAATAGCCGCCAAGACTGATAGCGGCGCCTGCGTGACCTACTGTGGCTCCAAGAGCGCCGGTCATTTTGTGAAAATGGTGCACAACGGAATCGAATATGGGGATATGCAACTCATTGCCGAGGTTTACGATGTCATGCGCCATGCCCTCGGCCTCTCTCTGGATCGCATCCAACAGGTCTTTGGGGAATGGAACCGTGGGCGTCTGGCTTCCTACCTGATCGAAATTACCGAGAAAGTAGTCAACGCCAAAGACGACCTTGGCACAGGCCGTCCGCTGGTGGATATCATCGTAGATTCAGCAGGACAAAAGGGCACTGGTAAATGGACCACAGTGTCGGCGCTCGACCTCGGTGTGCCCGTGCCCACCATCACTGCAGCGGTGGACGCTCGCCTGATGTCTGCCCACAAAAAAGAGCGTGTCGCCGCCGCCAAGTTATTCCCTGCCATAACCTCACCCGTCCCCGATGCAGAGGCTTGGATCTCGAAACTCGAAGCAGCGCTCTACAGCTCGAAAATCTGCTCTTATGCCCAAGGCTTCGCCATGCTGCGCGCCGCCTCTGCCGCCCACGGATATGGGGTGGATCTCGCTGAAACGGCTCGCGTCTGGAAGGGTGGGTGCATTATTCGCGCGGTTTTCTTGGATCGTTTGCGTGCCACTTTCTCCGAGGAACCTCATCTGCCAAATCTCTTGGTGGCTCAGACTTTCCGTCAAGAGCTTTGCTCGTCGCTCGCCGCTTGGCGCGAGGTGATCAAACTGGCTGTGGATCAAGGAATCGCCGTGCCCGCCATGTCGGCTTCGTTAGCCTACTTTGATGCCTACCGCCGCGAGCGCTTGCCTGCCAACCTCACCCAGGCCCAACGCGATTTCTTCGGTGCCCATACCTATGAGCGCGATGACCGCGATGGCTCCTTTCACGCAGACTGGAACGCCATCTGACCTCATCGCACCCTGATCCTGGAGCTGTGAGTATGGTCAAACCGCTGAAAATCGAATTGGATGAACTTCCACTAGACGAGAAGTTCGAGTCCAAGGGGGTTTACGCCGACAAAATTGCCACCTACCAGCTCGACCTGCTGCGCATGCAGCGCGTGCTCATGGAGAGCAATCACTCGGTGGTCTTGGTGTTCGAAGGCCCCGATGCCGCCGGCAAGGGGGGATGCATCCGACGCATCACCGAGAAACTGGATCCTCGCACCGTGCGTGTGTATTCTGTCGTCAAGCCGACGCCAGAAGAGTATGCGCACCACTACCTGTGGCGCTTCTGGAACAAACTCCCCAAGCGCGGTGAGATCTGCATCTTCGACCGCTCATGGTATGGCCGTGTGCTGGTGGAGCGCGTGGAGAAATTCGCACAAGAGGAAGAGTGGCAAAGAGCCTACAGCGAGATTAACGCCCTCGAAAAAATGCTCACGGACGATGGCACGATCATCATCAAGTTCTATCTCCACATCAGCAAGGACGAGCAACTCCGCCGCTTTCGCGCCCGAGAGGCCGACCCCTACAAACACTGGAAAATCAATGACGAAGACTGGCGCAACCGCCGCAAGTGGAAACTCCACAATGAGGCGGCTGAGGAAATGTTCCGCCAGACTCATACTGCCTGTGCCCCGTGGCATGTTGTCGGCACCAACTACAAGTGGTTTGCTCGCACTTCGGTCGCCCGCACGGTAGTAGCTCGTCTGCACGAGTTCTTCGAATGATCCACATCTCTCCCGACCTTCCCTCGGATCCCTGCCTCGATGTGCCTGTGCGCATCTACTACTACGATACGGACGCAGGCGGTGTGGTCCATAACATCGCTTACCTTCGCCATATCGAAGAAGCCCGCACCCGCCTCGCAGAACACCTCGGGTGGAGCCTCCTAGAGATGGCTCGTAATGTCGTTGCCCCTGTTGTGGCACGCACGGAGATAGATTATGTGAAGCCTGCGCGCCTCGGCGATCTGCTGGTGATTCACTCTAAACTCGACCGCTTGGGCAAAGCTAGCTTTAGCATCTCTTTCGTGGTTGAGCGGCCAGCAGACGGATCCATCATCGTCCGCTGCCACCAGACACTCGCCTGTTTGCAGATGGACAAAGGACGCCCCATACGCACCCCAATCGAGTGGCGCAACCAATGGCCGCACTTGGCTGTTTGATCTGCCTGTAGTCCCGCTGGCTGCCACGCCACCGCTCCTGTAGCTTAACGAAAGTCTGATTGGAGCCTATCAGCGATCCGTGCGAAATGGTGCCGCTGGCAACCCCTCTTTTGTATAGAGTGTCATGGTAGGATAGGCGGCCCAAGCGTAGCGAACCTTCTGGGGGACGCCACCCGAGGGGTGAGTCAAAGTCACTTGATCCAGCCCCGTGATACTGGCTTCAGCCCATGCCCATGATTGGCCATCATGCACGGCAAATCCCTCTAATTTTTCACCATGACACACCAAGCCACCGCCAGGGTAGTTAAATGATAGGACAGCCTTGTTTCCGTCCACTTGCATCTCTTTGAAAAGGGGGGAATGGTGAGGGATCTCCTCGCCATAGACTTTGGCTCTGGCCAAAAGTGCTAGGCGTTCACCCACGGGTCGTTTGTTGGCAGGATGGATATTACTCATGTCCACTTCGTCCCCCAAATCAGCGTTGCAGGCGGTCCAGACTCTCGAGAGTTTTTTCTCGAGATCCATGAGCCCCTCGCGATTTTTCGGCGCAGGAGTTTTGACTTTGGACATATCGGGGTCTGCCAGTTTTCCTGCTTTATCGGCAGGGTGAACTTGATTTAACAATACAGCAAATTCTTGACCCCACTGCTGGCGCCAATCGTTGATCAGCAACTCGGCCTTGGGGCCATCAATATCGTCCAGATACCAAGCCAAGCCTCGTATGGCATAGGGAACGAGCGGGAGGACATGGGAGTTCCACAGGATGCCCGGCCTCTTGTCGTCGGCGTAATCGCCAGCACCCTGTTTGTGGTGCGCGGCACTCTCTTTTTCGTAGTTTGCATCTGCTATTGCGACAGCACCTCCTTTGGAAAAGACCTCAAAAGCCTCAAAGCGAATCCAGAGAGGTGCTGTGCTGCCACCCCAGTTATTGGTAATGACACCGATGGGGATATTCAGTGATTTGTAGAGGTTGTGAGCAAAAATTACAGAAATAGCAGGATAGGAGGAGATATTGGACTGAGTGGCTTCCACCCAACCCTTGCTGCTTTCAAAGTCTGACTGCGGCTCAAGCATGGGTTTTTTGGTATTCACCGCGATCATGCGGACCGAGGGGTATTGGATCTGTGCCACCTCGGCTTCGAGCGTGGGGTCTATAGCTTTCATGGCAGCCAGCATTTTCGACACGCTGATCGTCCATTGGGAGCGACCGCCGCAGAGCCATACCTCTCCTACTAGCACATTTTTGAGGATGATTTTCTCACTGCCAGAACTGACAGTAAGCTCTGCACCCGTGGCATCGGCAGAGAGAGCCGATAGCCTCGCCATCCACTTGCCTTCGCCATCCACTGTGGCTGAGACAGATTGATCTTTGAAGGTTATCCGGACATCAGCTCCGGGAGCAGCCCAACCCCAGATCGGGACTTCGACATCGCGCTGCAAGACCGCATGATCAGTAAAAATCCGAGGCAGTCTTAGTATAGAACTCTGCGCCCAAGAATAGAGAGGGAGTAACAGAGAAAGAGTCAAAACAGTTATTTTCAGCAAAGTAAGATTCTTGGGTTTCATGCAGCGATCCTACAAAACCAAAGAATAACCGCAATATTACACTTCGATAATGCGATGAGGTTGAGAAAATCTGTCCAGACAGGCAATTTAATTCTGAGTGCCCACCTCCCTGCTAGGATCTCTCCTGGATTTCTCGGGGCTGGGCTTACTCTCTGCTGCTCGATCGGCTTTCCTGCGTTTTCGAGCCTTCCTTGACCAGCGGTTCTATCTGTTGCAAAATTTTATTCACAGACTCCAATCCGTTTTTCATGCGTAGCATGGTGTCGGTGGTTTGTGTTTCCACCCGCTTCATCTCAGCGATGATTTCGTCTGCTTGCGCGGATTCTACACCGAGCTGTTTGGCTGCCAAGGCCAGTAACTCCGCGCTGCGGTAGAGTCCATTGATGATTTGGTAGTGGGCGACTTTCAGGCGGGAGTCCACCATTTTCATTTCACCAAATACCCTCTGAATATCGCTCGTGGAAACTCCGAGGGAAGCCGCCCAGGTGCCCGACATTTCAGCCATGCGATAGGTGGCACTGGCGACTTTCGCTGCGTTTCCAAATTCCTTTTTATCTTTTTCAACGAGGCGCCCAAGCAGTGTGAGAACCGATTCGTTGTAGAGCGGTTTTTCCAGAACCAGTGCCGCCAGCAAATATACTGTGCGCAACATGTCATAGCGGACCGAGGTAAACTCCATCTCCAAGCTTGGATCAGCAACCCGTTCCAGCTCCACGCCATCAAGTGCCTGCACCACCTGGGACACCATCATGCCTCGACGCACCACCAGTTTTTCGAATTGAGCCGCGTTTTCGTGGGTCAGGATCCGGATTTCAGACACGCGTTGTCGAGACTCTTCCACAGAGATGGTGTCTGAGACATTCGCTGTGCCCCGAGAGGCATGACGATAAAGCAGAACCGTCGCCACCAGCACTAGGAGGAGTGCCAGCAGCAGCCACCCAACGGCAACCTTTTCTAAGACAGGTTCATTATTCATTTCGAGTCATATTATGCCACAATACAAGCATGAAAAGGAGTCTGACACAATTTTGGCACCATATGTTTGCATATCGCCTCTTGTCATGACTGCTGATTACTGACAAGAGTGACCCTGTGAAAGTTGTAACACTATCTGGAACACGCGAGCATCAAGTGGCTCCCAAGCCGGCTCGAACCATGAGTTCTGGTTGGTGGAGTCTGCCCGCCTCCATCGTGGTTTGGGCCTCAGGTCTCTTTGCGCTCCATGCTGCTGCTCTGGCGGCGTTCTTAGCTCCGCTCGGGCCATCGGCGCACAAGGCTGCTGTTGCGGCGGCTGGCATCTTCCTGATGACTCTCTTGGGACTGATCGCCCTGTTTAATCACGCTGCGCGACTCATGGCGCGCCAGCTCCGTGCTTCGATCGAGCACAAGTCCCCTGTGGCTCCTGCCATATTTTTTCGCGAGGGCGGTTCTACATGGAAAGAGGTCGCCGACCTCTGCAACACGCTACTGGCTGAGTCGACCAATAACCGCACAGCCCGTGCCCCTGGCCAGATTTATGAGTCCTACTTCCTCAAGCAGTCCGACCCAGCCTTTATCTGTGACTTCGAATCCGGTCAGATGCTCGACTGCAATCAGTCCTTCGCCGACTTTTTGGAGAACAGCCGCGAAGACATTCTCTCTCGCCGCTTGGGGAACACCATCCTCATGAGTTCCGACAAAGAGGCTGATGCCAAGCCCGATGAAATTCAGCGAACCTGCCGTTTCGAATATAGATCTGGCTTGCCCAAACAAACCCGCTCGGCACTCACCTTCCTCCATACGGCTCAACTGGGACAAGGCCGAGGACGGAAATATACCATTGCTTTTGTAATCCCCGATAATAACCCAGCCCTCCAGGAACTCCACCCATGAACATCCTTTGCGTTGATGACGACCCTTTGATCCTTGAAATGCTCCTGATGGTCTTGCAGCAAAATAGCAATCTGACCATCAAGACCGCCGAAAGCGCCGACAGTGCACGAGCTGTTTTGAAGGAAGGATTCGTCCCCGACTTGCTGGTGCTCGACCAAGAAATGCCTGGGCAACATGGGCTCGACCTCTTGGGTTCGCTCAAAAGCCAACCCCAATACCAACATGTGATTGCCATTATGCTCACAGCGGCGACAAACCCCCACTTGCTGGACAAAGCCCAGTCACTCGGCGTCCAGTGCTATCTAGTTAAACCCATTTCCCCCTCCGTGCTCCTCAACGAGGTCAAGAGCCTGATGCCATCGAAATAATGTCCTCTGCCCTGTCATCTACAGCCACCCGCATATCCACGGGTAAGCTGCCGCAGACTTCGCAAGATGAGGGGCGGCGCTACATGCAAGGCCATGTGATCGGGAGAGGCGGGCTTGGCACTGTGTATGCCGGCTGGGACCTAGAGCTCAACCGCCGAGTCGCGATGAAACGCATCAGAAGCACCCAGTCCTCCATGCCCTGCAAACCCATGGAGCTGCGAAAAGAGGCTCGGACTCTCGCTTCTTTATCCCACCCCAACCTCCCTGCAGTCCATGACTACACTACCGACCCCATGGGCGATGTCATGGTCATGGAGTTTGTCGAAGGCCGCACTGTGGACACCATAGTTCGCTATGAACCGATGGCGCTAGATCCCTTCCTCGCCTTTGCTAAACAATGCCTCTCCGCCCTCGGTTCTATCCACACGGCCTCCCTCATCCACAACGATGTCAAGCCCGAGAACATCCTTGTCTGGGAAGACCCTGCAGGCAATACGCAGGTCAAACTCCTCGACATGGGTTGCGCACGATCCACTGGCACGAGAGATACCAGCGATATTTTCTTGGGTTCACCGCCCTATGTCTCCCCAGAGGTATTGATGTCCCAGTGCTGCGATGAACGCTCCGATATCTACTCGCTGGGTCTCGTCTTCTATTACGCCCTCAGCGCGCGTGATGCTTTCGAAGGCAAGGACTCCCAGTCTATCGCCCGGATGCGCCTCCACTCCCCTGCCCCCCCGCTGGCAGCACTTCGTCCCGACCTGCCCGCTTCCATCCTGCGCTGGATTCATTCCATGATCGAACTTGATCCTGCCCGCCGCCCCGCCAACACCAAAGATGCCTCAGCAGCACTAGACTATGCCTTGGCTGACATTCGGAAAAAACAGCTTTTTAACACCGCTGCAAGCTGGTGTGGAATCGGTGTTACCTTCACCACGATTATCGCACTCGCGCTCGCTTTTCTGATTCGCTAAACCACTTGTGAACCGCAGACGCTAAGACGCTTCTCTATTCGGGTTCTGCCCCCCTTCTCTTTCCAAGAAAAACCTCACCCAATCCTACGCCTTGGGTCGGGCATAGACCCTTCCTTTCCATTCCACTCCTGCTCCAGCCGCTCTGACCATGCTGCGGGCTGCTATCCCCATCAAGAAGAGATGAGCTATAGGGTGCGCCACCACTGAGTCCCATGTGCCACGAAAGCGCCAAGCCATACACCCACGCAGCACTAAAGTCCCGCAGACAGCACTCACGACGAGGCAGAGTTCGAGCCCTCTCCCTATCACAGCAAGTATGGGAACCAGAAACCACGGCAGCGACAGACAGACAAATAGCAGCAAGTGGAATAAACAAAACGCTACATCCCCACCCCCGACAGCCGGGCGCAAATTCTTGGTGAACCCCTGCACCAACTCCCCCCACCCCGCATACATGTGGCAGCCCACGATCTGCGTGCCATCCACATTGAGCGATTTGAGCCCCGCTCCGAGCATGAGACGCGCCAAGCCGATATCTTCCACCACACTGCCCGCCACCGCAGTATGCCCACCCACCTGCCGGTAAGAGGAAGCCCGGAAGAGCACGAACTGCCCATTGGCTGCCCCTAGGACAGGAAACCTCATCCACCGCTCCATCCAATGCGGTCTCACCGCGAGGATCAGCATGTGCATCCACGGTATAATCCAACGCTCCGACCAAGTCGCCATACGCTGGAGAGGCCAAGCAGAAAGCATATCAGCGTTCTCGGAAACCATGTAGGACATAGCTTGTCCTAGACCCCCAGGAAAATGTTCCGTGTCAGCATCGGTAAACAGCAGGTAATCGCCCCGCGCTGCCAATGAAAGTTGGTGGGCGGCCCAACACTTGCCAGTCCATCCTTCCGGCAATGGGTTTCCGCGCAGGCACCGGATGCGAGAATCCCTCTGAGCAAACTCTGCCACCACCTCCGCTGTCCCATCCTCAGAAAAATCGTCGAGCACTAGGATCTCAGTGGCCTCGGGTATATGTCGCAGGGAGTCTAGGCACGGCCCTATACGAGCCGCCTCATTCCTCGCCGGAATGAGCACAGAAACTGTAGCCTCCGGGTGTGGGGTGCTTCGCCGGGGCGCACAAAACAGGCTGAGACCTAGAGCCCCGTTACAGAGGAAAAAAGCGTTACCAGCCACCGCAGCGGCCACTCCCACAGCCAAAGCATCCACGGCCATCTCAGTTATCAGAATGAAACTTGTCGAGCCGACCTTGGCAGAGGAGCAGGAACCACTCCCATCGTTTGTTGATCGGCAAGGCAGGTGCCACGATTGGTTTGAAACCTGTCAAATCTTGCGCCCGAGCACTAGCGTCCACGAGTGCATATTCTTGGCGTATCATGTCTCCGATATCCCCGTCACTCATCGGGCGTTTACCGGAAAAAGGTTTACCGATCTGCACCATCACCACGGGCTTGTCATCGCGGAAAAATTCGTAGCGGAACGCCACCGGCAACAACTGCACTTTCGGCAGGTGGTTGGCCATAAACGAAGTTCCTTCCTTAGCCTGGATGGGAGTGCTCGAGGGCACGATCTTTCCCTGGGGGAAAATCCAGACCAATGTCTCGGGCTTCTGCAGTAAATCCATCGTATAACGCACAGAGGCGGCCGCCCGCAGCGGGTTGGAAAGATCCACCGAAAACGCCCCCAGCCATGTAAAAAACTGGTAATGCCGGAGCTGCTTCTCCTCCATCATGCAATACCCTTTTTTGCGCCAGTTATAGCGGCTCAGATAAAAGGCCACCAAGCCATCCCACCAATTATGGTGGTTGGCCAAGCAGATCACCGGTTTGTTCCTGTCCAAATCACGGTAGTGCTCCAACCCGCGCACATAGACGCCACTAAACCGATTTTTGAAAAGCGTCCTGATGTAGATATACAACAACACATCCAAAGCCGGATTTTTATTTGCAGCAATCATGCCTGCACCAACCTTCCCACAGGCACACTAGCCCGGCAAGACGCCCAAGCTTTCATGGCCAGTGCCACTTTCGAGAGCATGGGCACAGAGCGCCTCACGGAGACATCGTAGTCCGCCTCCTCGATACGATCGAGAATACCCGCATAGATCCAGCGCATGCACCAAGCGCAATACTGAGAACCGTCATTGGCTAAACTCGGAATACCGGACTCCGCTGCCCCATAATATTTGGAGGCTCGCGCCACGAAATGCTTGGCATAATGCTTCCACTCCAACGAAGCGAAATCTGGCAGACTCTCTGTCGGCAATCCCGCCCTCTCCAGTTCGTCTGCTGGCAGGTAAATACGCCTGTTCTCAAAATCCTCTACCACATCGCGCAGGATGTTGGTGAGCTGCATCGCCGTGCCCAAATCTGCCGCCTGCTTAGCTGCACCAGGATCAGACATACCCAGGATCGGCGCCATCGCTAAACCTACTACCGAGGCGACATGGTAACAGTATCGTTCGAGTTCACTCCAATTGGCGATCCGCACTTCCGGCAGGGCATCCATGCGAACCCCTTCAATCAGGTCTGAAAAAAAGCGTTGCTCAATACCATACCGATGCACCGTCTCTGAAAAAGCCAAGCCCCAAGGCAAACTTGCCGGCGCAGCTCCTTGGTAGAGACTGGACAACAGCCCCCCTAACTCGGACGCAGCCGCAGAAGCTTCGCTAGCTCCTTCAGCCCGATCTACCACATCATCGCAGTGACGGCAGAAAGCATAGACAGCATAAGCGGCACGGCGTTTGGCCGCGGGCAGAGGAAAAGAGGAAAAATAAAAGCTTTTGGCATGGTGTTGCACCACCCTTGCAGCCGCGCAAAAACTTTTATCCAGCTCCATGCATCAACTCAATATCAGCTCAGATAGCGTCACAGGCTGCAAACCCCGCTCCACCAACCCACCGATGATACGCTCGGCTGCCTGGCCTGTCTGGGCGTGCAGATCATGGCACAGGACAATGTCTCCGCCAGAGGTGCCGCGCAAAATACGATCGGTGATCACATCCACACCCGGACGGGACCAATCTCGGGGATCCACCGACCAGATCACCACGCCCAGCTTCTGCGCATGCGCAATGGACATCTGGGAGGATTTAAACGAGCCATAAGGGGGACGGAACCACCGTGGGGTGACTCCGAGAGACTCGAGCATGATCTGCTGTGTGAGTTGCAGCTCTTGCTCGACTCGCTCCTTGGGCAGCGTCCCGAGCGTCGGGTGTGTGTAAGAATGATTGGCGGGTTCGTGTCCGGCTGCCAGCACTTTTTTGGCAATGCTCGGGAATTCTTTGATCCTGCGGCCAATCATAAAAAATGTGGCTTTGGCATTGTATTTTTCCAAAGCAGCCAGCACTTGCTCCGTCACCGCGGGAGTTGGACCATCATCGAAAGTCACCGCCACTTTTTTCGTCTCACGCGTTCCGCGCAACAAAAATGGCGCCCCTGATTTCTCGGCCTGATCCATAGCAAGGCCGTCCAAAGAATCACCACGCTCGGGGGTCGGCATCACGGCAGGTGACTCCTGCGCCCAAGCCTGTGTCAACCAAGGCGCAGCAACCAGAGCTGCACCCATTTTGAGGAATTGTCCGCGAGTCATTTGCCTTTCGAAATTCCCACTGCTGTCGCCGTCACCTTGTTTCATGCTGGCATTGTGCATTGAGCGGTCTCTTTTTCAATCATTTTACTCACAACACTCAAGATAGCAGCTTTACTTACAGGCCGCACCCGCGCCCGTTTTGTTAATTCTTCTCGCCAAGCCTTCTGGGTTTGCTAGGTTGTCCCCTTATCTTCATGGAACTGGAACTGATCAGAAATTTTTGTATTATCGCGCATATTGACCACGGGAAAACTACGCTCTCGGACCGCCTACTGCACATGACAGGCACCGTGGAAACCCGGGACATGCAGGATCAATTATTGGACTCCATGGATCTGGAGCGCGAGCGCGGCATCACGATCAAAGCCCATCCTGTCACCATGTCTTACAAGGCCAAAGACGGCAAAACCTACCGCCTCAACCTCATTGATACACCGGGCCATGTAGATTTCAGCTATGAGGTCTCCCGCAGCCTCGCTGCATGCGAAGGTGCCATCGTAGTCGTGGATGCCGTGCAGGGTGTCGAGGCACAGACAGTGGCCAATGTTCACCTCGCGGCTAAACAGAAGCTGACCATCATCCCTGTCATCAATAAAATTGACCTCCCGGCAGCCAATGTGGATGTCGTCAAAAAACAGATCGAGGACATCCTCCAAATCCCTGCCTCAGAAGCCGTCCCATGCAGCGCCAAAATGGGCATTGGCATCGAAGATATTCTCGAGGCCATCGTAACTCGCCTGCCCCACCCTGACCCCAAAGGAGTCACCCGCCTCCGCGCCTTGGTCTTCGACTCAGTTTTCGACACTTATCGAGGCGTGGTCACTTATGTCCGCCTTTTTAGCGGCGAACTCCGCCCAGGCTCCATGATCCAGATGATGGGCACCCGCGAGAAATACGAGTGCAAAGAGGTCGGCATCTTCACGCCCAAACCCATCAAGCAGACCTGCCTCAAATCCGGATACAGCGGCTATGTCGTGGCGAACATCAAGACCACTGCCGAGGTGAAAATCGGCGATACCATCACGGATTCGCAACACCCGGCTGACGAGCCTCTGGCTGGTTTTCAAGAACTGCGCCCCATGGTGTTCAGCGGCATCTACCCCATTGTCACCTCTGACTTCGAACGGCTCAAGGCTGCCATGGGCAAGCTCCAGCTCAACGACAGCGCTTTTGTTTACCAACCCGAGACTTCCGTAGCTCTCGGATTCGGGTTCCGCTGCGGTTTCCTCGGCCTGCTTCATCTCGAAATCGTGCAGGAACGCCTGCGCCGCGAATACGAGATGGACATCATCGCCACCTATCCCAGCGTCGTTTACCAGATCCTCTTGACCAACGGCGAAATCATCGAGCTAAGCAACCCCGTGGACTTGCCTGACCCCTCGCAGATCGAGGAAATTCACGAACCTATGGTGCGCGCTTTCATCATGGCTCCCAATGTAAATATCGGCGACATGATGCAACTGGTCATGGAAAAGCGCGGCGTCTGCACCCAGACCGAGTCCCTCGATGCGCAGCGCGTTATGCTCACCTGCGACATCCCGCTCAACGAGATTCTCGTGGACTTCAATGACCGCATCAAGAGCCTCACCCGTGGCTACGGCTCCATGGACTATGAGCCAACCCCCTACCGCCCCAGCGACTTGGTGAAAATGGATGTGCTCGTCAACGGCGATCCCGTGGATGCCTTCTCCAGTATTGTGCACCGCGACAAAGCCCCCTACCGGGGTCGCCAACTCACGGAGAAGCTCAAGGATATCATCCCACCCCAGCTCTTCCCCATCCCTATCCAAGCCGCTATCGGCGGCAAAATTATCGCCCGCGAAACCGTCAAGGCCATGGGAAAAAATGTGACTGCCAAATGCTACGGCGGCGACATCACACGCAAACGCAAGCTCTGGGACAAACAGAAGGAAGGTAAAAAGCGCATGAAACAGATCGGCAAGGTCAATATCCCGCAGGAAGCCTTCATCGAAGTCCTCAAATCCTGATACCGCCATGCCCTCGGGACTGACAGAACTGGCCGATGCCCTCGCTGCTTTTACCAAGGCTCGCCACCACGAAAAAGACCGCATCTCCCCAGAGAACCTCACCCGCCTCGACAGCCTCTCTGCACGCCTCGCTGACTCGCTGCACTCCCTTAAAAAGAAGACCCCGCTCTGGAAAAGACTCTGCGCCATCAGCGCGCCTCTGACGCAGGAGGAAAAAGGTTTGCTCGAAGAAGTTCGCTCATTTTACAGCAGAACTTTTCCTGAAAAAAAATACGCCACGCTCGCCGAAAATGTAGATGTCGTGCTGGTCGCTCTCATCGTGGCCATCGGCATTCGCAGTTATTTTTTACAACCTTTCAAAATCCCCACCAATTCCATGTTCCCCTCACTGCGTGGCGTGGTGTTGACCCCTCTACCACCGGAGACACCGATGCCTTCCGCTCCTGCGGCGCTCTGGGAGAGGATCACCTGCGGACGCACCCACCATACACTCGATCTGCCGGCTGGCGCTATTTTCCTCGGGGAAAAACGCTCAGGCTTTTTTCTCTTCCAGACCCTCGACCTCCATTTTCGCCACGGCGACGACCACTTGACAAAAAGTTTTCGCACCGAAGCTGACAGTGCCGCCATCCTTCAGGCTGCGGGCATCCCTCGCTATCTGGGCTCGCCTGCACCAGAGGCGATCCATCTCCGTTTTCAGGTGGATACTGGCGACCACTTGTTCGTCAATAAGATGGCTTACCATTTCTCCAAACCCACTTCGGGCGAGCCTTTCGTCTTTCGCACCATGGGTCTCATGACCTCGCGCAACTTACTCCAGCGCGACACCTCCGAGGGCTCGCAATATTACATCAAACGCTGTGTATTTGATGGCCCGGGCACCGTGCAGGTGCAGCCCCCCAAACTCTTCCTCAACGGCGCGGAAGCCACCCACCCCTCCATCCGTCGTGTCTGGGAATCCGCCCTGCCCGGTTACAAAGGCTACAGTCACGGTTCAGAAGATGGGAGCGTGATGAACTACCTCCGCTCTCCGGAAGATTCTTACGAGCTTCCCCCCTTCACTTATTGGGCTATGGGCGATAATAGTTATAACTCGGCGGACAGCCGTCAATTTGGTCCCGTGCCTCTGCCCAATCTCGTGGGGCGCGCCTCTTTCATCTATTATCCCCTGAACAGGATCGTCCATGCCATTGACTAGCCCACACACCCGCCGCGCGTTCACCCTAGTCGAGATTCTCGTCACGCTCTCGATCATCGCCATCATCTCCGCCTTTGCCGTGCCTGCCATTCACAAAGCACGCCAAAAAACGCTCTCGCTCAACGCCATAAATCAGGCTCATAAAATCTACGACGCCACCATGGAGTTTGTGCGCGAGCAGGACTCTTCCAACACCAAATCTACTTTCCCCAGCAGCATGCAGTGGTGGATGAATACGCTCGAGCAATATGGGCTCCCCAAACGGACTTGGTATATCCCTGGCATGTCGGCAGAATTTGGCAAAGCACCACCGAACTGGATGTTTGGCGGCGCAGGTGCTTACGACATCCTCTACGCCGAAGATAAAGATGAAATCTACCTCTTCATGAGCACAGAAAAAGTATTCTACGGCAACCTCTGTATCATGGCCAACGGTCGCGTCTTCTTCGAAAAACAGGACGAGTAAATAACCTCTGCGATTTTCCCCTAGTCTCACAGCACTCAGGCTGCTAGGGATCAAGGATATGCCAGTGCCATTGCTCGACCTCAAACGCCAGAACGCGTCCCTGAAAAACGATCTCGATGCCGCGTGGAGCCGGGCGCTCCAATCGGGACACTTTATCCTCGGCCCGGAAATCGAGACCTTCGAAAAAGAGTGTGCCCAATTCCTCGGTGTGCGGCACGCCATATCAGTCTCCTCCGGCACTGACGCCATCTTGCTAGCGCTCATGTCTATTGGCATCGGCCCGGGCGATGAGGTCATCTGCCCCAGCTTCACTTTCTTCGCCACCGCCGGTTGCGTGGCTCGCACAGGTGCCACCCCCGTGTTTTGCGACATCTGCCCCGTCTGCTTTGGCATGGATCCCACCGATGTCGAAAAACGCATCTCCCCTGCCACCCGCGCCATCATCCCTGTCCACCTCTTCGGACAAACCTGCGAGATGGATAAGCTCTCGGCCCTATCTCGCAAACATGACCTCCATATCATCGAAGACGCCGCCCAAGCCTTCGGTGCCTCTTACCGGGGAACCCAAGCCGGCACCATCGGAGATTTCGGAGCCTACAGCTTTTTCCCATCCAAAAATCTCGGCGGTTTCGGCGATGCTGGCCTACTGGTCACCAACAACGATGTCCATGCCGAACGCGCCCGCGTCTTGCGTGTGCATGGGATGAAACCAAAATACTTCCACCCCATGATCGGCGCCAATTTCCGCATGGACGCCCTCCAAGCCGCGCTGCTCCGAGCTAAACTCCCCCACCTCCCCGCCTACTGCGCCAACCGCAAAAAAAACGCCGATTTCTACTTGTCTGAACTCCTAGAAATACCCGGCGCAGCACTCAATGCCGACGCTTGTCTGGCGTGCAACTGCGGCTTTTCCAACGACTGCCCAGACGCCCGCATGCTCCTGCCTTTCAGTCTCCCCGACAACGACCATATCTGGAATCAGTTCACCCTGCGCATCAAGGGCGGCAAGCGCGATGCCTTCCGCGAATTCCTCCAAGCTCGTGGCATAGCTACTGAAATTTATTACCCGCTCCCCTTACACCAGCAGGAGTGCTTTGCTGACATTGTGGGTCAACTCTCGCTACCTCACTCCGAGACGGCTGCCGCCGAGTGCGTGAGCCTACCCATTTTCCCTGAACTGACCCGCGATGAACTCGCGGAAGTTGTTGCTGCTATTCGCGCCTTTTTCACATGACCGCCTACGAGCAACTCTGCGATTCCCTGCGTCACTCCCCAAAACAGTGGCTGGTCACAGGTGCCGCTGGCTTTATCGGCTCGCACCTCACGCAGCAACTCCTTTCCCTCGGGCAAAGGGTCCGGGCCTTGGATAACTTCGCCACAGGACACCGCCGCAACCTCGATGATGTTCGGCGCATGGTTGGCGAGGAGGCTTGGACACGCTTCGAGTTTGTCGAAGGCTCTATCACAGATGCCGACACCTGCAGCACCACCTGCCAAGGCGTGGATTTTATCCTCCACCAAGCTGCTCTCGGGTCTGTGCCCCGTTCTATCGCCACACCACTCAACACCCATGCAGCCAATGCCACAGGCTTCGTCCACATGCTCCACGCCGCCGTCCAAGCCGGCGTCAAACGCATGGTCTATGCCTCGAGCAGCTCGGTGTATGGAGACTCGCCCGACCTCCCAAAAAAAGAGTCCGTCATCGGACGCCCCCTCTCCCCCTACGCCGCCAGCAAACGGGTGGATGAAATCTACGCTGACGCCTTTGCCAACTGCTACCCCATCTCCCTAGCGGGACTCCGCTACTTCAATGTCTTTGGAGCGCGCCAAGATCCGGCAGGACCCTACGCTGCTGTCATTCCAAAATGGGTTGCGCTCTTACTGCGAACGGAATCCCCGGAAATCTACGGCGATGGAGAAACCAGCCGCGATTTCACCTATATCGCCAATGTGGTGCAGGCCAACTTGCTGGCTGCCTGCACACCCATGCCCGATCGCCATTCCACGGTTTATAATGTAGCCGTGCATGACCGCACTTCGCTCAATACGCTCTTCTCCGCCCTCACACACATCCTCGGCGAAAGCCGCCCTGATATTGCTGCCTTGCGCCCCACCTACAAAGATTTTCGCGCAGGCGATGTGCGGCACTCCTTGGCCGACATCTCCAAAGCCGTGAGCGAGTTAGGTTATTGCCCAACTCACGATCTCGCCACCGGGCTGCGGGAAGCTTTGAACTGGTATGCCTGCGAACTACCTGCTGGCCTACCTCAACTCGCCTGAGCGCAAAGCTGCCATGACTCCGTCGCTGGATCCCCGTTCCTAGCACCTTCCTCCAGCCCCCACTATTCTGCTGCCGATTTTCTGACAGGATTTTCAAAAGGGAGAAATTTTTCGCTGCGGATCTCTGTAGAGTAGAGAGACGGGGATAAAGATTTAGCCTGAAACCGGGAATAGTGTGAGGCGGGTAGCTGCAAGGCGCAGGCTGCTCCCATTTGTGGTCTATGGCATCGCCTCCAATTCGCGTGTCGCCCCGTCCACTCTTATTGATCCTAAATTCCGCAGTTAGAAGTAGGCTGTCCGAGTGAAAAGAACCCTTTTTGACTTCACTTTTTAACCCAGATTTTGCATTAGGAAGGGCTGCGTTCTTCAGTTTCTAATGCAAAGCATTAGAAATCAAAACCCTGATTCGTTTCTTAATCAATGTGTTATATTCACCAAATGGGTAATGATGTTTCGGGTGTTTTTAGCTCTGCATCAGTAGAAAACATGGTGTCTAATGCAAAATCTGGGTTTAAGTGAATGGACACTCGATCTAAAAACACCCTGTTTTTAGATGTCTACGGGAAATACAATTTACTGTGAAATAGTGAGATGCAAAAACAAAGCTGAACTACACCGCAGTTGGAAAATGGCCTCCAACTGCGGAATTTAGGTTGATATACCATCTCCGTGGACGCCGCACAAATAGGGGCGCACCACGAGACGGTTGTCTGAGATCGTCTCTGGCGATGATTGCAGGTTTTATCCGAGGCTAGAGATCAGGGAGCTGTTGGCTGCCGTGTGGGACTCACCACATTATTCGATCCGCTACTGATAGCCTGCTGTAATGTGGCTTGCTGGCTGGCATCCAAAAAGCCGTGAAGTTGACGCAGCCGTGTGGGGTGACGCATCTTGCGAAGTGCTTTTGCCTCAATCTGACGGATGCGCTCGCGGGTCACTTTGAATTGGCGCCCTACTTCCTCCAAGGTTCGGGAATAACCATCCACTAGCCCAAAGCGCTGTTCGAGCACTGCGCGTTCGCGGTCGGTCAGGGAGTCGAGGACATCTTTGATCTTCTCTCGCAAGAGTGCATGGGCCGCCATCTCAGCCGGATTTTCAGCGGACTTGTCTTCGATGAAATCACCAAAGGTCGTGTCATCGCTATCGCCGACTTGAGCCTGCATGGAGATAGGTTGCTGAGCCATCTTCAAGATAGCTCGCACGCGCTCCACGGGCATGATGATTTCTTCGGATATTTCCTCGGGTGTAGGTTCGCGCCCCAGCTCTTGGATAAGCTGTTTCTGGACACGCATGAGCTTGTTGATCGTCTCGATCATGTGCACCGGGATACGGATAGTGCGTGCCTGATCCGCTATGGAGCGGGTGATGGCTTGGCGTATCCACCATGTGGCGTAAGTCGAGAATTTGTAACCGCGACGGTATTCAAATTTTTCGACCGCCTTCATGAGACCCATGTTGCCTTCCTGGATCAAATCGAGGAAAGAGAGCCCCCTGTTGGTGTATTTTTTTGCGATGGAAATGACCAAGCGCAAGTTTGACTCGACCATCTCGGTTTTCGCCTTGAGCGCTGCACGCATGAACTTTTTGAGTTCGGTGTAGCTCTGGTGGAACTGGGCGGCAGAGAGGCGGGACTCGTGCTCGATCTCAGAGATGCGTTTCTGCTTATCTTTGAGCAGGACTGCAGCCTCTTTGGATTTGCGTGTTTCGAGTTTCTCGCACTCGGCTTCCAGCTCGGCGATTTCGCGGGCACGGCCATCTACAATAGCCACTAAATCTTCGGTGACCTTCTGTTTGAAGAAGAACTTGGCGTAGAGCTTCTCTAGGTCTTTCTGGATTTTGAGATACTCTTTATCTGACTTGGCCTGTTCGACTTTGTTGGTGGAAGGCTTGGCAATTTTCGGATAGAGTTTATCTGCTTTAGCAGAGGCGTTCTCCACCTGTGTTGCGACAGTTTTCAGCACTTTGAGATGCTGGTCTTTGTTATCAATTTTCTTATCCTGAACCACGCGGTCAAAACGCTCGCGGGTGTCAATCAGCTTGCGGGCGATGGAGACATACTCGCGCGAGATAAAGCCAAACCTATGGAGCGAGGTCATGGCACTGGATTCTGCCTCTTCGATGCGTTTGGATATCTCGACTTCTTGATCGCGGGTCAGCAGCGGGACTTGCCCCATCTGCTTGAGATACATGCGAACGGGATCGTCGAGGATGTCGAGGCGGTTGTCCTTATCCTCGACAGCTTCCTCCATGACTTGCCCGGGTTTCTTGCCATAGCGATCCACATCGGAGGGATCAATGACATCAATGTAAAGAGCGCGCAGGGCAGCCAGAACAGGCTCAATGACCTCTGGGTTTTCCGTGGTTTCCGGGAAAGCCTCCATGAGGTCGTCCGTGGTCAGGTATCCCTGCTCTTTGGAGATGCGAACCAGCTCGCGCAGCTGTTCTTGATGAGCAACGGAGAGTGAAGGCAAAGGGGCTTCTTTTTGGTCTGGCAGGCGCGTCTTAGAAATAGGGTGTTTTTTGGTCGCCGCCATCTCTGCGGTCTCTGTTTTGACTGGAGTTTTAGTAGCGGCAACAGGAACTTGGGGTTCAGGCGCTTTTTTCACCACTGTTTTAGGCTGTGGCTTGGGTGCCGGGGATGTCGTTACTGCTTTGGAAGATGGCTGTGCAGCAGGTTTTTTCGGCGCGACTTTAGGTTGGGATTTAAGAATCTTGCTCTCGGGCTTCTGAACAACGGTCTTGGCTGGAGGAGTCACCGGGGCTTTTGGGGCCGCGGGTTTCGCTGGTGTAGCTTTTGGGGGAGCCTGAGTGGTGGTGTGAGCCTTTTTGGCGGGTTGAGCCACTGGCTGAGCCGCAGGTTTAACAACTTTTTTAGGCACTGGCTGAGGCGCAGGCTTAACGACTTTGGCTGCGGACTTGGCTACTGGAGACTCGGAAGGGCGAGCCTTGGACTTAGGCAGGGGCATGGACAGAGCCGCCTTACTTTTGACGGACACCGATTTCACAGTCGCTTGATTGTTTTTTTCATCTGAGTGTTTTGCGTGCTTCTCTTTCTTCTTATCGTGTTTCTTGTCTTTTGACTCTTTGTCTTTGTGATGTTTTTTTCCCATAATCCTTTACGCCAAATCTACAGCTAAAAAATACACTTACTGCGTGAACGGGTTATGCTACAGGATGTTTCTAGCTTTGTCAAGTTTTTGCCGCATTTTTGAGAGTTCGCCCAAGGCTTGCATGGCGTCTGGGGTCTTCATCGTGGCAATCGAGGCTTCGATCTTGCGCACCTCTTTTTCCAGGTGCATGGCTTCCAGCCTGCTGACACAGAGCAAAGCTGATTTCATAGCGGCTTCTGGCTCTTGAGCGGCGGCGGTTGGATCAGGAGTGACCGGCAATGAGTTTTTGGCAAACAGCCGTAAGACAGCATCCTGATCTATTTCGTCCAAGTGTTCCAAGAACGATTGTTGGCTTTCCAAACTGTCGTGGCTGTGCGCCTGAAAAAGTTGGGTCAGAATCGTGCCCCCCGACATCCCAGAAACATGGCTTTCCGGCAAAAATCTCTGCACTTCTGGCACGATCTCCAAGTGGTCTAGGCAAAGACGGAGCAGGAGCCCTACCACAGGGTGTATGTCACAGGACTTTTTCTGCGGGGGTTGGGCCTCGACATACCCAGATTCAGCCCCCGGATGCGCAGGAGTGCGGCGTTGCGCTTGGCGCCGGAAAGCACGGAAATCCTCCTTCAAGGAATCCACAGCTACTCCGAGCCTAGCGCACGCCATCATGAGTGCTACCTCGACTTGTGTCGCATCATGACATTCGGCTAGCAATTCGAAGTAGGCTCGCTTGTAGGCCATGGAACCCCGTGCGGTGCTACAGTCGTGCAGCACTGCCAAGCGTTCTGCCTGGCATTTCCAGAAGTCTGGCGCGACGGCAACGAGCTTCAAAAAAGCCTCGCCACCGCTCTTTCTCACAAAGGAGTCGGGATCCTGTTTTGCACCGCCCTCGCCATCTGGCAGCGAGAGCACCCGCACAGCCAAACCCGCTGCCGCCAGCGCTGGATAACTCCGGGCAGCGGCTCTCAGGCCAGCTTCGTCGGAATCAAAACAGAGGACCACTTCATCTACCAGTCGTTTCAGAATTCTCGCATGATCAGGAGTGAAGGCTGTGCCCTGTGAGGCCACCATTGTTTTCACCCCGTGCTGGTGGCAGGTGATGAGATCCACCTGGCCCTCACATACGACGGCACTCTTGGCAGCGACCAACTCCTTGCGATTATGATAAAGTCCGAAGAGGACGCGCCCTTTGGTGAAGACTGGGGTCTCCGGGGAATTGACATATTTAGCTTCTTTCGTATCGGCTTTCAAAGCGCGCCCACTGAAGGCGACTACCGTGCCAGCCTCTGAAAAAATAGGAAACATGAGCCTGTCCCTAAAACGGTCGTAGTGCCCCCCGTTTTGCTTGGGCACCGAGAGCCCAGCTTTCTCGGATAATTCCGCGCTGAAACCTTGCTGCTGGCTCCAGGTCAAATGGGCGTCCCAGGAATCGGGCGCATAACCGATATGAAAGGCTTTCAGAGTCTCTTCGGTCAATCCACGCTTGGCCACATAATCTCGGGCGTGAGCAGCCCGTGGATCGTGCAGCAGCAACTCATGCCACCAGAAAGCGGTTTTTTCGTTGAGTCTCAAGATGGCTTCTTTGCTATCCCCTGCACCTTGGCCTCCTGTGGCCGCATCGGGCTCTGGCAAGACGATCCCCGCCCTACGAGCCAGCATTCTGACAGCAGTCGGGAAATCCACACTCTGAGTCAGCATGAGGAACTTGAGAACATCCCCGCCTTGGCTGGTGCTGAAACAATACCATATCTGCTTCGAAGGCGTGACGACGAACGATGGGGTCTTCTCGTTTTTGAAAGGCGAGAGCGCCTTGAAATTAGCACCCGACGGACGCAAGGTGAGATAGTCGCGGATCACTTCTACGATGTCATTGGCCGATTTGACTTTGTCTATGGTCTGCGGATCCCACACAGGATTATTCTCCAGCCTGCTGCCACCGGCGTTTTTCAGGGAACCAGACGAGATGCTGCCCCTTCGTTTTCCACCACGGCTTGAGTTCAGGCACCGACTGCGGCACCACTACTTGCTGTGCTAGTTCAGTAGCGAGCCATCGCACTACATAGGTGGCAGTGTATTTGCCGCCATCTAATTCGATTATCGTGTCTGCCCCAACTTTCTCACCAGTTAGTTTGCTCACCAGCTTGCTGAGCGCCTCTTTGCTCCCGCACTTGGCAGCGGCAGCATCGAGGGAATCACAAGCTCCACCGCGAGCTTGGTTGGATTTCCACACTTGCAATGCCATCTCACAAAAAGGTTGTGATGCCCCGTTGCACGCCCTGCTCACAGCGCGGGATATCGTGGGGGACAGGGTTCGCGGAGCCATCAATAGTTCTTGGACTTTAGCCAACAGCGCTGGCGAACCCGAAGACACCAAAAGCAAGAGCGGCGTGGAAGGTGTCATGCCAGGTTTGAGCTTGCCCACCAAGGCACTCTCCACTTTTTGTCGTTGCTCGGGAGATAAACGCTGGGCATCAAAAAATTCTGTCAGTTTCTCCCCCTCGTTCTCAGCACCGGACCACTCCCCGATCATCTGCTGCTCAAAATATGAGAAATGGGCGGATAACAAATCTCCGATAGCAGGTCGCAGCACAGCCTGTGCAGCATACCGGACCACAGGCGGCATTTGATCTCGAGCAAAACGCCCGACACTATCCTCTCTCAGAGAGTTTTGGGGATGCACATACTTTTGATAAGCAAGAAGCAACATGGGGATTTGTTCCGGCCTCAGGCGGGCGATCGCGGCAATCTCAGCAGCAAGATCCTCACGGCTACTCTGACCTGAGGCGAGCTTGTCTCTGCTCGCGAAAAAAACTTTGAGCAAGTAATCTTCTACTTCCGACTGCGTAGCCTCCACCCCCGGCAGCTTGGCGTTGATACCTCTAGGCTCGCGCTCCTGACGGGTTTGCCCCACCGCAGCGACAGAGGCATCACTCGCTGGCTCCATACGAGTTCCTTCCGAGCCTGATAAGGGAGCCGCAGTCTCCTCCCCAGAAGATGGCATGGCGTGGCGGTATTCCTGAGGGCTGAGACGATGCGGGAGCGGGAGCCCTGCTGCGCGTGCCACCATATCATCCCGCAACTTCTCGGCAACAGCCACCCTATTTTTTTCGGCTTGCTCTCGGGCGCGCTCGAAAAAATCGGTGTCGGCAACAGACACGCGCCCTTGCCCCAGCTTGTTTTTCACTATCAGCATCCCGCTCTGGATGTCTGCCAGTTGCAGCGTGTCACCCTGCCGTGCTTTTGTCGTGCCAGACCCCTTGCCATTGATCTCAATGGAGAGAGTCAGATCCTTCGAGAGAGTCACCTCCTGCGGCCAGAAGGCACGATCGGCCAAAGCCTGCTCCAGCGTCAGCTCTGCTAAGGGTGTTGCAGGCAGCTCCGCCAAGAGTGACATCCGCCCCAACTCCACGGAGAATAGACCCAATAGCAGAGCGCACAGGAGCACGCCCCGTGAGTCGTAGTTTGATCCGCTCGTTTTCATCAGTAAAAATGGAAAGACCTACATGCCAGCTTCGCCCACAAGCTCAAGCCCTATACTGACTACTCAACAATTAGCAGCATAGCACATTTGCCCTTTTGCCACCATAATGCTAGAGCATGACATGATCGTTCACGGTAAACCTTCTCGCACGGTGTGGCTCCACCCCAGCCAACCCAGCATCATCCAAGTCATAGATCAACGGCATCTTCCCTTTGCGTGGGTCATAGAAGACCTGAGCACCGTGGATCAAGTCGCCACTGCTATCAAAGACATGCACATCCGTGGTGCTGGCTGTATCGGTGCCGTTGCTGGCTACGGCATGTATCTGGCCGCCATCGAGGCCTCGCACGATGCCACCCCTGACGCACACCTCGACCGCTCAGCTCAAAAACTCGTGGCAACCCGACCCACCGCTGTCAATTTGGCGTGGGCAGTGCATCGCCAGCTCCGCGCACTCGCAGATCAACCCGACCCTGCCCAAAAAATCAGCACCGCCCTCACCATTGCCACCGAAATAGCCGACGAGGATGTCGCCTGCTGCCGCGCCATCGGACAGCACGGTTTAGCCCTGATCCGTGACATCGCTGCTCGCAAAGCGCCAGGGGAACCCGTGCGCATCCTCACCCACTGCAACGCGGGTTGGCTCGCCTTTGTGGACTACGGTTCAGCCACGGCACCTATCTACACGGCTTTCGAACAAGGCATACCCCTCCATATCTGGGTAGATGAAACACGCCCACGGAGCCAAGGCGCCCGCCTGACCGCATGGGAACTCGGGCAGCACGGCGTGCCCCACGCTATCATCCCCGACAACTCGGGCGGCCACCTCATGCAGCACGGCCTCGTGGACATGGTGATCGTCGGCAGTGATCGCACCACCCGCTGCGGCGATGTCGCCAACAAAATCGGAACCTACCTCAAAGCCCTTGCCGCCCGCGATAATGGCGTCCCGTTCTATGTGGCACTCCCCTCGTCCACCCTCGATTGGACCATGCGCGATGGAGTCCAAGAAATCCCCGTCGAAGAGCGCGATGCCACCGAGATTACCCATGTCGAAGGCTGGGACGGACACCGCGTCACCACCGTGCGGGTCGTTCCAGAAAATTCTCCTGCTATCAACCATGGCTTTGATGTCACCCCCGCCCGTTTGGTCACCGGTCTCATCACCGAGCGGGGCATCTCCCCGGCGAGCGAAGAAGGTCTGCTACAGCTCTATCCTGAGCACCGGACGGAATAGCCCCGCACCAACTTCCTGCATCTCTCAGACGGTTTTCTATTGGCAACGATCAAATAATGGTCTAGGGCTATCCCTGTTTTGAAAGGTATGAACAGCGCCATACAACGGCTTGCGGACGCACTGCGGACAGTGCCCGACTTCCCCAAGCCCGGAATCCAATTTATTGACATCACACCCATTCTCCAGAATGGGCAGCTCTTCCGCTTGGTCATCAATCTGATGCTCGAGCGGTATATGAAGAAAGGGCTCGACGCTATCGTAGGTATAGACGCGCGCGGCTTTATCTTCGGCGGTGCGGTCGCCAACCAGCTAGGCATCGCTTTTATCCCCATCCGCAAAAAAGGGAAACTCCCTTGGCAGACACTCGACAAAAGCTACGAACTCGAATACGGATCAGCCACCATCTCCATCCACAAAGACGCCATCAAACGCGGCCAGAAAGTCGTTGTCATTGACGACTTGCTCGCCACCGGCGGCACAGCAGCCGCAGCTTCTGAGCTTGTCAAAGAACTCGGCGGCGACCTCTTGGAAATGACCTTTCTAGTCGAGTTGGAGTTCCTCAAAGGTCGCGACAAACTCGCCGGCAACAACATCCACTCGATCATCCAGCTCTGAAGCTGAACTGGGAGTCGATCTACCACAATTATTGTCTGCGGCGCCTTGTTCGTTTTCCCTAGTGCTGCCGCCGCTTTTCAGCTAAAAGACACCGATGAACCACATCGCCATTTTAGATTTTGGATCGCAATACACCCAAGTGATCGCACGGCGCATCCGCGAATGCGGGGTTTACTCGGAAATTTTCCACTACAAAACCCCGGCATCCACCATCCGCGCCTCGGGAGCCAAGGGCATCATCCTCTCGGGCGGCCCCTCCAGCGTTTACGCCAAAGGCGCCCCTCAGCCGGACAAGGCCATCTTCGAGTTGGGTCTCCCCATCCTCGGCATCTGCTACGGGCTCCAGCTCTTGGCCTACCACCTCGGCGGGACTGTGGCCAAGGGTGACCGCCGCGAATACGGACGCGGCACTCTCACCGCCAAAGTTTCCAGCCCCCTGCTCGATGGGTTACCCAAGGAAATCCAGATTTGGAACAGCCACGGCGACAAACTCACCAAACTCCCCAAAGGTTTCTCCGTCGTCGCTATCTCGGAAAATTCCCCCTACGCCATCGTCCAAGATACCGCACGCCATTTCTACGGCATGCAGTTTCACCCCGAGGTAGCGCACACGCCGAAGGGCAAAAAAATCCTCGAGAATTTTCTGAAAAAAATCTGTGGTTGCCCCCGCACCTGGACCATGCGCTCGTTCATCCAAAACACGGTCACCTCCATCCGGGAACAAGTCGGCAAAGACCGCGTCATCCTCGGGTTGAGCGGCGGGGTGGATTCGAGTGTAGCTGCCGCCCTGCTCCACGAAGCCATCGGTGACCAGCTCACCTGCATCTTCGTAGATAACGGACTCCTGCGCAAAAACGAGGCCCAGGCCGTGCAGGATCTCTTCGGCAAACACATGAAAATCCAGCTCAAGACGGTCAACGCTTCGGCCAGTTTTCTCCGGCTCCTCCAAGGTGTGACCGATCCCGAGCGCAAACGGAAAATCATCGGGACCGAATTCGTGCGCGTCTTTGAATCTGCTAAAAAGGGCGTGGGCAAAGTCAAATATCTGGCCCAAGGCACCCTCTACCCCGATGTCATCGAAAGCGTTGCCATCGGCGACAACCCCGCAGCCCTGATCAAGAGCCACCACAATGTCGGCGGCCTACCTTCCGAGATGAAGTTCCAGCTCGTCGAGCCGCTACGCCAACTCTTCAAAGACGAGGTTCGTAAAGTCGGCGAAGAACTCGGGCTCTCAAAAGAAATAGTCTGGCGTCAACCCTTCCCAGGACCAGGTCTTGCCGTCCGCTGCCTCGGCGAGATCACCAAAGAAAAACTCGCCATCCTCCGCGAGGCCGATTGGGTCGTCCTCGACGAGATGAAAAAAGCAGGCTGGTATTACAAAGTCTGGCAATCCTTCGCCGTGCTGCTCCCCGTCAAGAGCGTGGGCGTCATGGGCGACGAACGCACCTACGACTCGACCGTGGCTGTGCGTATCGTGGAAAGCCAAGATGGCATGACCGCCGACTGGGTTCGCATGCCACCCGACCTGCTAGCCACCATTTCCAACCGAATCATCAACGAGGTCAAAGGCGTGAACCGCTGCGTTTACGACATCACCTCCAAACCCCCAGGCACCATCGAGTGGGAGTGACCCCAACCGCGGTCTTGCATCCCCAACTCCTCTCCGACTAAAACACTTTTATGAGCCAGACCACCATGAATGTCGAATATGTCGCCAAACTGGCGCGCATCGATCTCTCTGCACAGGAGATTGAAACCTACCAGAACCAGCTCGGCAGCGTCCTGGAACACATGGATGCCATCGCATCTTTGAACCTCGATGGTATCGAACCCACTGCCCATGCCTCCCCCGTTTTCAATGTCTTAAGAAAAGACGAGATTAAACCTTCCCTCCCCGTGGAAGACGCGCTTTCCAACGCCCCCAAGAAAGCCAACGACCTCATCCTCATGCCGAAGATTGTCGAATGAACCCTGCCTTTGAAAATATCACCTCGCTGCGCGCCAAGCTTGCCGCCCGCGACATCACCCCCACCGAAGTCATTGAAGCCCTGCGCGCCCGCTGCACCCAAGTCGAGCCCTCGGTCTCTGCCTTCAACCACCTCGATTGGGACACTGCCCTGCGCGAGGCGGCCACCGCAGATGCCTCCCTTCCCCTCGGTGGCGTGCCCATCGCCATCAAAGATGTCATCGCGGTCAAAGGCCAGCCCTGCACCTGCTCTTCGAAAATCCTGAAAGGGCACACCGCAGTTTATGACGCAGGTGTCATCGAACGCCTCCGCTCGCTCGGTGCCGTGCCCGTCGGCAGGTGCAACATGGACGAGTTCGCCATGGGATCCTCCACCGAAAATTCCGCCGACGGCCCCACCCGCAATCCATGGGACACCTCCCGTATCCCCGGTGGCAGCAGCGGCGGCAGCGCCGCTTGCGTAGCTGCACACGAAGCCATTGCCTCGCTCGGCAGTGACACCGGCGGCTCCATCCGACAGCCCGCCGCTCTCTGTGGCTGCGTTGGTCTCAAACCCACCTACGGACGCGTCTCACGCTACGGCCTCGTCGCCTTTGCATCCTCTCTCGACCAGATCGGTCCCTTTACAAAAACTGTCCGTGACGCCGCCACCTTACTCGGCGCCATCTCTGGTCGTGACCCCCGCGATTGCACCTCGCTCGACCAGCCCGTGCCCGATTACACAGCCTCGCTGGAACAGGGTGTCAAAGGACTCCGCATCGGCGTGCCCAAAGAGTATTTTATCGAAGGCATGGACAAAGATGTCGAACAAACCACCCGCCAAGCACTGGACCAACTCGCCAAGCTCGGTGCAGAACTGGTGGACATCTCCCTCCCTCACACCAACTACGCACTCTCCTCCTACTACATCATTGCCCCCGCTGAGGCATCCGCCAACCTCGCCCGCTTCGACGGCGTCCGCTACGGTGCCCGCGTGCCCGATGGCAAAGATGTCCTCGATGTTTACAGCCGCACTCGCGCACTTGGCTTCGGCAACGAGGTGAAACGCCGTATCATCCTAGGCACCTATGTGCTCAGCTCCGGCTACTATGACGCCTACTACCTCCGCGCCCAAAAAGTGCGCACCCTGATCCGCAAAGACTTCGAAGAGGCGTGGAAAAAGTGCGACATCATCGCCACTCCCACCACACCTACCCCAGCCTTCAAACTCGGCGAAAAAACGGGCGACCCGATCCAGATGTATCTCTCGGATGTCTTCACCATCGCGGTCAACATGGCAGGACTCTGCGGGCTCTCCCTCCCCTGTGGTTTCGTGCAGCGCGACAGCACAGATCTCCCACTCGGCCTACAATTCATAGGCAAAGCTTTTGACGAAGCCACGCTCCTTCGTGCCAGCCACGCCTACGAGCAATCCACCGAATGGCATACCCGCCGCCCTGTCCTCTGACCACCTAATCTCCGCAGTCAGATTTACCTCCCGTTTCGCCGTCTGCTTGCTCCCTACGCGCAGACAATTTGCAGGCATGACGGGAGATGTTTCCCATCCTTGCTCACCGTGTAATCCGAAGGCTCGCCGCAGGGCAAATCCGTCCTCTGATGGATAACAAAACTCCCCCTCCTGAAAACCATTATGAATCTCATGCGATTCATATTTGAACCCAGATTTTGCA
>DYRQ01000051.1 GCA_020718645.1 Verrucomicrobium spinosum | reverse complement strand
CGAACTGAAAAACCTGAAGCTTCCTTGTCCGGACGAACCGTCTCACATCCTGCTCGACCTCCGATAAAACTAGTGCTGTCGTGTGCGTCTCAATCCCCGCGCTGAACCAAGCCGCGAGGCAATCCCCCACAGCAAGGTCGATCAGCACAGACGCATCTTGCACAACAATTTTCACGGAACGACTTCGAGACTCCTTTCAAAGTCAGCCAGTGGTTTGCGCAGCAGATAGGCCGCTTTGCTCAGGGAAATGTCACCGTTGGAGGCTGCACGATAAACGAGGGTCTCGAACCGCTCTGCGCTTTCGGGCAAGGCCCAGTTGCCGGGCTCTCTCTTGCCGTAGGCGGATCGCCACATGATGAAAAACCGCTGAAGGGTGCTCGGCGCAATCAGCTCGAGCGCGGCTGCACGCATCATGATCGCCCCGCAGGAAAGCCCGAATCGCTCCTTCAATTCCACCAGTTCATGCTTCGAGATATGCGCCCGTTTACCCCCGAACTCCCGGCGAAACTCCGTCTCCGGCATCAACACCGCCGCCGCAAACCGATGGCAGAGCTTCTCGATCGCTTTGGCGTCGAACCCTTCGAATTTCAAAAGGAGATGAGCCAGTTCATGCAGAGCAGTCAGGCGCTTCCTGTCGTTGGGAAAAGTATCATTCAGCGCGATGACCGGGACATCTCCGGCCCAGCCAGCAAACCCGTCGAAACTCTCCGATCCACCGGTTTCAAAAACCTTCACATGTCGTTCTTCCAGCAGACCGACCACGCCGGGAATCGCATTAAGACCGAGCTTCCAAGACTCGCGAAGCTGGAGTGCCGCCTTCTCGATGTCCTCCGCTTCCCGGATCACCACACCAGCCAGCGGATTCTCGAAATTGCCTCCCACCCCGAGCAAATCCTCGATTTCCAGATAGCGCTCGAAGAAGTCCGCCGCCGATTCCTTGATCGCTTCCTCCGCCTTGACACCGAGCGCGGTCCGCTTGCGGAACTCCACCTTGTCGAGAGAAACGGTCATCGGGCGGAAAAAGAAATCAGCCTTCTGCCCGAAGATGCGGCAGAGCGCATTGAGCACCTCGCTGCAGGGCAACATCTTCCCATGCTCGTATTTGTTGAGCGCGGTAGGGGTGACCAGCCCGTCAAGTTTGGTTGCCAGAACCCGCAGGGAAATGCCGTTCATCCGGCGAGCCTGAGCGAGCCGGAGTCCGAAGGTTTCTTTCAGTTGGGTTTCAGTGAACATGGTTTACAGAATATCAGATTATTTACATTCCGTCAACCTTCCCCCTCTGAAGCATGGTCTCTGTGACTAAGGTAGCGATCCAAGTCGGGCTGGCAGCCCGCGCCACTTTTTGGAAATCTCACACGAAGCCACGAAGCGAAAACAGGTAAAAAATCCGTCAGTGGACGGACTCGTCCTACGGCCTCCCGCCCGAGGCCATCAGGCCAGATGGTCTCGGGTTCTCGGACAGAATGTGGGCATCTCTGCTTTTTTCTATCCTTTTTCAACATACAAGGCGCGGAGTGGGGAGGTCGCGGATTCCTAGAATGATGCTCTTATGCCAAATCAGGTGGAAATCGGTTGGCTGGTGAAGGTGTCGTATTCCAAGTTGTCGAGGTGGTGTTTCACCATGCAGGCCGCGGCAAAGAGAGCGACGGAGACGCCCAACACGAGGCCGAGCCCGAAGCGTTGTTCGCCTTCGAATACATCCCAGAGCGTGAATCCAGTGTTGCAGAGGAAGAAGAGGGCGCAGCATCCCAAGGCGTGCAGCCTCTTGTCGAAGTAGAAGAGCACGGTCATGAGTCCAAGGTAAATCACGAGTAGGAAAGAGCCCATGATGGTAATCTGGAAGACGCCGGTCTGGAGCGCTCCGAGGCCGAGGCGGGGGAGCAGGTCTTCGGCAAAAATAAAGAGCACGCCAGTGACTACGCCTTGCACTTTGATCAGCAGAGAAAAACCTTCAGTGAGCGCCTCGGTCATGCGCTGTTTGCTTTCGCGGAGTTCATCGAGCGTGGCGCGGTTGAGGATGCCGCGGTAAAAGGATTCGTAGTGCTCGGCAAAGTCGGTTTCCACTTTTAGAAGGAAGACCGCCATGCCTGGCATGATGGTGAGGAAGCTCATGTAGAGTGCTTGGTCGTAGATGGGGGCCGCGTAGAGCGCTCCGGCTATCTGAATTTTTTCTGGGCCGAGCCACCAGTGGATAAACTTGTCGCTCCAGACGGCTAGGTTGTAGAGCAGGCCGCACCCGGCGAGTTCGGGGAATTTAATAACGGAGCGCAGGCCGTCCCAATCCCCGAATTTCTCACCGCCCAGTTCGCGGCGCAGCAGACCGAGGATCAGGGCGACGAGGATGATGTGCCCTATGGTGAAGCCGAGCATCGTGTAGCCGGAACCCAGTTTGGCGGCACAGATCCATGCCAAGAAAAAGCTGCTACCATAACCAGTCGCGTAAGCGGCCAGAACGGCGGTGTAGTTTTTCATAGCACTTAGATAAATACCCAGCACCCAGATCGAGCAGACGCAGGTGAAGAGGAGTGCTGCACTCAGACGAGGCAGGAGTTCCCCAGGCACGCAGCCGAGAAAGAATGCGAGACCTGCCGCGGAAAAAAACGGTGTAGTGACAGCCATCGCTGTGAGGAAGGTGGGCAAGATGCGTTCGCGATCACCAAGAAAATCGAGATCGGCGGCGTGGCGGGTGAGCGTGAGCTGGAGCGGGCCGGTGATGATGAGGGAGAAAGCGTAAACATGAGTGACCGACGAGAAAAAGACCGAAACAGTCTGTTCGCCCATGAGGGGGCGGAGCAGCACGCCGAGCAAGGCAAGGGTGCCGATAGAGAGGAGCCATGGGCCGCTGCTGATGAGGGCGGCGTAGCCGTAGGCCTGGAGCACGCCGCTGACATCTTGTCGGCGCATGAGGTGGCGCAGTTGGAAGCCGATGCCCGCCATGTTAGCCCACCTCCGGGTGCATGGAGCGGAAGAGTGCGCGGTATTGGGACATAACGAGTTTTTCTTGGTAAACCATCTCGACGCGTTTGCGTCCAACAGCGCCCATGGTTTCGATAAGGGCGGGGTCTTTGATAAATTTACAGATGGCGTCGGCGGTTTCTGTCGGGGCGCCGATGCGGGTGAGGAATCCTGCACGCCCGAGGGCTTGGTCGGGAGCGTTGCGCCCGAAGACTAATTCGCGGCAGGAGCCAACATCAGTCGTAATCAGAGGGACGCCAGCGGCGAATGCCTCGAGTGCCACGAGGGGTTGACCTTCGCTGAGACTGGTCAGAATGACTGCGTCACAGTCAGTGAGGATGGTGGAGGGTTTGCCGCTGCCCATGAATTTCACAGAGGTGGTGAGATCCAGGCTCTCCACCATGAGGCGACACTCATCGGCGTATTCCTTATCTTCCTCGGTCGGGCCATAGATGAGAAACTCGGCGTCGAGTCTGCGCGAGTGGACGATCTGGGCGGCGCGGATGAGCGTTTTGACATCTTTGATCGGCACCACGCGCCCGATGAAGGCGAAGAGAAATTTGCCTGGGCGTTTGCGGCGGTTTTCAGGATTCACGCGCAAGGCCTCATCGAAATCCTGCGGGTTGATGCCGTTGGGGACGATGCGGGTCTTGTGCTCGGCCGCACCGTATTCGATCTGCAAGTTACGGTTCCCCTCGTGGAGAGTCGTGATGGAATAGGCTGTTTCATAGCCGACCAACGCGGTAAACTGGAAGGATCGTATCCAGAGTTCCTTCAGCTTACGCCAGTTGGTGGTATAGTCGAAGAACGGGTCATCTGGCTCGTAGATCCACTCGGCGCGGTTGATCTCTTCTTCCCGCTCTTTGGTGTAGATGCCGTGCTCGGTGATCATGAGATTGCGTTTTTGCTGTTTGGCGCAGATAGCGCCCATGAGCCCCGCGTAGCCTGTGCAGAGAGAGAGGTAAGTCTTGCCGACTGGCACTTTGTGGAGACTGCGCAGGAGGAGCCAAGTCGGAAGCAGCACGAAACGGGCGGTCCAGAAATAATCCACAAACGAAGTGTCCGGCATGTAGTGGTCGTAGATCGTGACGAGCAGATCCCATCCCCTGCGATCACGGCAGAGATTGGCGAAGGTAAAATTTTGGGGTAGGGTGGCGTGGGCTTGGATCACATTCCAAAAATGCTTGATCCCCTCGCGCTGGGATTTGGCCAGGCAGAGCTGCTCGAGCGCATCGTAGAATGCATCCGCCTCCTTCGGGTAAGGGCCGGGCACCAATTCCTCGGGGGGTATGCCGTCGAAGAGAAAAACGGGCTCGATGGCCAAGACATTTTTCGGGATGTCGTATTTGGGATCTTGGGCGAGTTTCCGATGTGAGCCGATGTAGAAGATGGAAAAAGTGACATCGGGCATGGCTCGCACCAACTGATGAACGCAGGAGGAAACGCCGCCACGGACATAGGGGTAAGTGCCTTCGAGGAGGAGAGTGATGTCGGCAGTGGTGCTCACGCGGCCTCCTGATGGCGGCCCGGCAGGAGCCAAAATGCGAGTGACTGACGGAGGGCACCGGGAATAGCCCGTTGGGTTGCATCGGTCGTCAGTTCTTTGAGGGCGTCCCAATCGCGTTTTTCATAAAGATACTCCATGCGCCAAGGCAAGAGTTGGTTGCTGGGGCAGCGCGCGGCTTCGAGATCGGCGAGCATGTAGCCAGCAACATCGAGTGAGCCACGGCGCAGGGCGTATTTGAGGAGAGCGAGTTTGAGTGAGGTGTTGTTCGGCTCCAGCACTACGGCACGCGAAGCGAGATCAATCGCTTTATCGAGGCAGGCAGGGCGGCTTTCTGGCTCGATGAGGCCAAGGTAAACCAGCTCGTGGTATTGCTCGGCGAGAGAGGCGAGCTGGCGCGGGTCGTCGTCGTCGCGGTGCAAGGCCTCTTCCATTTTTTTCATGTTCCGCTCGATTTCCGTGACGATTTTTTGGATGAGTCCTTGGGCGAAAATTCGGATATGCTCATCGTGGTCGCCGAGGGCTTTCATCAGGATGGGTAGCGCCTGCCGCGGCTGAAGTTTGCGTGCGGAAAAGATGGCGGCACGGCGAGAGCTGGTGTCGGGTCTATTGAGCATCTGCATGATGGAAGTTTTCATGTTGCCAGCCACTCCACCGCCACTGACGCCCTTGCCTTGGGGAGCACTCTGCCGGAGGACGGGCAGCTCCACGCCTGTGATAAAATGCTTGAGTTTAGAGCGCACGCGGACCAGGCGATAAACAGCAAAGAGCAACAGCGCCGTCGCGGGTCCCAGCACAGGGAGTGGCAGGCACCACCCGAAGGCTAACACAGTGGCGAAGGCCACGCTTTTAGTCTCTCCCCAGCCGAAGAGCAGAGCCATCCCAGGCGCAGCCAACAGGCACCCGGCACTGTGCCATGCCATGAGGTGAGACAAGTCGCCAGAGGCCATGATGAGACAGGCCTGGTATTCAGCCCAGCCCGCCGCAGCGATCAGGCTAACTGGGATTGAGGAGCGGATGATGATCTGGATGGTGGATTGCATGCCACGCCTCTTCTCGGGTTCGGTAGTTATCAAAAGAAAATAGCCGTGCCTGCAACAGTTCTCCATCACCGCCCAACTGGCGGCAGTGACCGAGGATGCGTTTCACAAAGAGTGTGCCGCCGCGCTCTCCGGTGAGTTGGAGCAGGATGGCGAGGTTGGCCTGCGGAAGCTCGAGCAAGCAGGGGATGTCACCCGTGCGCAAGGCGGGCATGATCAGGCGCTCGATAGACTCTTGCTGCTCGTTGCCAGAGCCGGGCGAAGTCAGAAGTGCCAAGCAACAGGGCAGGCGGAACTGGTGCCAAGTCTGGAAAGAGAGGTCGAAGGCTTCCTTGAAAAAGGGAGAAAAATAGATGCGCTGGAAACCGGTGGGACTGTATTGACGGAAGTTGCGGCCACCCTCGCTACGGCTCTCCAGCACCTCTGAGACCCAGCGACAAATCAGGCTGATCGAACGCACGGAGCGTTTGTTGAGTGCCATGAAAGGGATGCCTGTGACCAACAGTAGCCCATAAGGTCTGCGGCGGAAATCCATCAACGGCATGGCCAAGAGGTGGCCACCACGGATCTGTTCGGGTTTGTCCCAGATCTCGGGGATGGAGACCACATCGAGTGAGAGTATGGCACGCTCGACGATGGGGTAGTCGTCTTGATTCATTTTTTCAGGCAAGCCCGATGTGCGTCCGATGAGTGCTTTGCGCACGAGTGAAGAGCCGTTGATCGTATAGATGGCTGCGTCTGAGATGCGTGTCTGTCGGGAGAGCAGATTGAGAAGGTTCTGAAACATGAGATCATCGTCGCTTTGGTTGAGCCTACGAATTTCAGAGTCGAGCGTGGCCAATTCGCTATCACGGCTGGCGAGCATGCGTTCCAGCTCATCCTTGGACTCTCGCAAAAGGTAGAACTCCGTGTCGAGTGTCCGCATCTTATTGGCCGTGTGTTCGGAAGTGATAGTGAGGCGGGTGAGCTTGATAGCAAAAAGCCTGTGCAGCTCCCCGGCAACGGCACCGACGGCGGGGAGGGCGAGGAAATAATAGGGGTGCGAATCAAAAATGTTGAGCGGGTCGCTCCTTGAAATGTGAGAGGCGGAGGCCAAAGCAACGACCGACAAGAAAATTCCAGACAGGAGTCCGGGACGGAATCCGTGCCGAGTGCCCATGAGGATGCAGACAAAAAGCAGAGGGGAGGGGTTCAGGGTCATCCAGCCCGGATCTTCGGGCGAGAAGAGGAAATTCGCCAGAGCGGCGGCGGCAGCCATTACGGAGAAATCCATGGCTGCGGATTTAGGGTCAAAAAGCTGCCGGTATTTCTGTGTATCCCGGCTGGCGCTCATGGTGCCGTCGTGGTGGGTGTGGGTGGAATGGGCAGTGCAGGCAAGGTGTCAGCCGAGGGTAATGGGGCGGCTGGTGCTTCGCCAACAGGAGGTTCTGTCACAGGTAACTCGGTGCTGCCAGGCTCGACAATCGGTTCGGGTTGCAGGTCTGGCACACCAGCACTTTTTTCAGCAGGTGCCTCGGTGTGAGTGGTGGTTTCCCCAACAGTCTCTTGGATCGGGGTGGTTGGGTTGTCAGTGAGTTGGGGAGGGGTTGGCACCGGAGGGAGGGGCAGGGTGACGACATCAGGGATGCGATCTACGAGTTTACGAGCCACATATTGAGCGGCGGAAGTCAGGGAGGAAAATGAGAATCCAACATTCGATGCCGTGCCTTGCCATAGCAGTGTTCCATCTTTGGTGCCAGTGGAAGAGAGGGTCAGGCCAGCAGCGGGATGTCCATTGAGATCGGTCTTGTATCGGAATTCGTGGACACTGCCGCGCAGGACGGTCACGCATTGTCTTTCGGCAGCGAGGCGCACATAGTCCTGTTCGGTGTAGGGAGGGGCATCCAGAGAGAGTGGGGGAGGGGTATGAACCACCCAGCCTCTCTCGACGAGAGCCGAGCCGACCATGGCAGTCATCGCCTCGCCCGCGTGTTCTTCGGAAGTAGCGTTTTCAATCGGGATCAAAAAGACTTGGGGAGCTTTTTTCGGTGCTGAGAATTCGCCGTCGTGGATTACAGACGCGCATCCGGACCACCCCAAAAGGAGGATCAGTGCTGGCACCAGTTGTCGAAAAACCCAAAGCATCGTAGATTACCTATCAAAAGAGCCACTTCATGGCAAGAGACAGTTGTTTCAGGGTCGAACCGGTATTGCTCCCGCCACCGCTGGTGCTGTAGGCGGAGTCGAGGTTGAACTCCAAAGTTTTACAAGGAGTGAACGAGATGCCAGCAGTGCCCGTGTGTCCGAAACTGTCGAGTTCTAGGATGTAGTCGCTGCCCGCACTGAGCCGCCAGCGCAGCAGGGTGGTGAGGTCGGATTGGAAGGAGAGGTAGAAGCCATGGCGCTGGGTTTCTTCGGTAATCAGCCCGAGGAGTTGGAGTCGTTTTTCATCGTTCACAGTGACCACGGGTAGTTCCTCTTCGGCTGCGGGCTCTTCCTCTACGACAGGGGTCTCGACCACAGCGGCGGCATCGGCAACGACAGGTTCTTCCTCCACAGGTTCAGGTTCGGGCACCGGCGGCGGTGGTAGGTAGATATTGTCCGCAGCAGAGGGGCTAGGCTCAGCAGGGTCGAAGTGATAATAGGAACCTCGATAAGAAGCTGTCACGGTGATCCAGTGCCGCCACAGGACGCGCTCGATCCCGCCAGAGAGACCCGTGCTCAAACCCAGATCCGAGCCGTCCACCACGAGCTGGCGCACGGAAGGCTCCAGCGTGCATTGGTAGTGGGTGAAGAGTGAGCCGTTCCAGCGCAGGGCCAAGCGGTTTTGCCGTCCGTCCAAGGCTTCGAAGAGCAATCCCTCTTGGCTGTGCTGTTTCCATTCCCCGAGGAAAGCCAGCGAGTGGTATTTCCATTTTTTCTCAATTTCCCATCCGAGCGCGGGTCCCGAGTTGTTGCCTCCGAGGGTGGCTGTGAGGGTGAGCCCCGGTGCAGCGAGGTATCCGAAATCAGCCAAAGCCTCTTCTCTTTGATAGCGGTCTCCGCGCAGGCCAAGGGCGGTATCAATATCAATCTCCTCTTTGCGCAAGCGTGCGCCGAGGGTCCAGCGTGCGCTCAAAGGCACTTCGGCATCCACGGTTGCCAGCAGGGTTGAACCCGATTCGAGTTCGGAATATTCGAGTGCCGGCTCGACGAAGGGAGTGTGTTCGAGGGCAATGGCATCGAGGGAACGCCGCACCGCGCCGCGCAATTCGGGGTTGAGTGCGCCGCTTTCCAGCAGGTCTTTGTAAACATGGACGGCGCGGGGCCAGTCTTGGTTGCGGGCGTGGATGGAGGCTGTTTCTACCAGCATGCCGACGCCCTCAGCGGTGTTGTCTTTGGCTCCTATGCCCACTAGGATTTCGCGTGCCGAGGCCACATCGCCTCCCAGACTGTTCAGGTTGGCCCGGTAGTAACGGGTAGGCACTTCTCCCGCATAATATTTTTCAAGAAGCCCAACGATCCGGGCGAGCTTCGAGATTTTTTTCTCGATGGAATAGACGGAGGCCAGCTCGATGAGCGTGTCGCGGTCGGAGGGGGTCTTGGTGAGAATCATCTCGCCGAGGGCAGTGGCTAGATCAGTGCGCCCGATGCGGGTGTAGAGATAGACGAGGTAGCGCTGCTTCTCATAGTCGAGTGAGGCGGCAGTGCGGAGGATGGAGGCAGTTTGTCCCGATGGCTCTGCAACGGCGGTCTGGAGGGTGGCGCAGGCCAGTAACAGCCCTGCCAGGAGCAAGGGCAGCCAAAGGTGTGTGCGTTGGGTTTCCATCAGTTACCAACGCTCTGTTGCGGGTTGCGAATTTTGTCAATAGCAAGCCTGTAGGCTTCGCGGGCGGCAGGCTTTTGACCACGGTTCAGTAATAGATCTCCATAGGCACCCCAAGCCCGGTAATCGTGCGGTGCTTGCGCCACAGCACGGCGCAGGCAGGACTCAGCGTTCCTGGGTCTTCCAGCCGAAGTATAGAGGCGGGCTGCCTCGGCCAAGTGTTCGGGAGTGGTCAGCGGTGGGGCTTGGGAGAGCAGCGCGAGCACTGCTTGTGTCTGACCCTGACGCAAGAGGATATCGGCAAGCAGCAGGTGCGGCTCCGGGTCTTCCCGCAGCGAGGGCAAGATCGAGCGAATGCGGGCAGCCGCTTCGTCGAGGTGCCCTGTTTTCAGGCAGACGCGGGCGGCTTCCATGGCCAAGGATGGCTCTTCGAGCAGCGGACGCAGGATAGGGTCGCGGATCATGGTGAGTGCTTCTTGGTGTCTGTTCGTGAGGAGGAGCAGCCTGAGGCGCAGACCCAGCCAAGTCTGTCCGGTGCGGTTGTGCGGTTCGCCATCGAGCACGGTCAAGGCCTGGCTGTGTTTCCCGGAGGCGACGAGAGCCCAGACAAGCTGGATACGCATGTCGCTGTGCTCGGGAAAAGCGCGGATACCAGACTCGAGCACGCGGATGTGTTTGGTGCGGTCGCCGAGTTGTGCGTGCCCGTAGGCCAGCCTCTGGTAATCCTGCGGGATGAGTTTCACGCCGGATACCATCAGCATCTCGCGGGCTGCCACCCAATCTTCCAGATCGCCGAGTGCCTCGGCAGCTCCGACATAAGCAGTGATGAGAGCGGGTGACGGGACTTTGGCCGCCAGCGATTTGAAATGCTGGAACGATTTGCGGTATTCACCCAAGTAGTATTCCACCTCGGCAAGGGAGAGTTCTGTCGAGGTATTGGGTCTGAGTTTGAGAGCTCGAAGCAGCGATTTTTCTGCTTCGGGAAAAAGTTCCATGACGCGGCAAAGTTGGGCGTGTTCGACCCACGCGGCGATATCGGTAGGCACTGCTGACAAGTAATCTCTGAGGCGCGCCTCTGCATCAGTGTAGCGGCCCGCTTTGACCATGGCTTGAGCCAGTGTTTTCAGCAGGATGATATCCTTGGGGTGCTTGAGGAAAGCTGATTCGAGCGATTGCAGCAGCACGGCGTCCTCGTAGAGGCCGGTGTTGAGGGAGAGCATGCGTGGTAGCACGGAAAGATCACCTTCAGCCGCGATGTGGGCGTATTCGCGAAACGCCTCTGCCGGATGGTTGTCCCACTCGAGGAAATTAGCCAATTTCTTTCTGAGAGGAAGGTTTCCAGGTTCTAGGGTAACAGCCTTCCGGAGCGCTGCCACAGCCTCGTCCATGTGGAGGGCGGCAGCACAGATGTCGGCTAGCTTGCTGAGGGTCTGGAGGTCATCGGGATGCTCGTCAGCCCACGACTGGAATTCTCTAGAGACTTCCTCCTGTCGCTGGGCTGCTAGCCCTGCATCCACGAGGTGGCCTACGATTTCTTTTTCCTCGGGCGTCCCTGTCCTCATCCGCCGCCAAGCCACGAGGAAGTCGAAGGCTTGAAAATTATCATTCGAGGCGCGGAGGAGTTGCACCCTGACGCGGTTGTAATCATCGTTCTTGGGCTGGGGTCTGGCAGCATCCTTGACTTGGAGATCGAGCAAGGCGAGCGCCTTGTCGGGACGGCCCGCCCAGTTCCACAGCTCCGCAGTCTCCACAGCCTCAGGAATCGTCATGGATGTTCCCTGTGCTGCTATCTCGCGCCCGAGGGCGGCTACGCCAGGGTTTTTTGCAGAGAGTGCGGCGTCTTGCAGAGTGCGAATGAAAATTTTCTCTCGGCGTTTGTCGAGGGAGGGGATGATTTCTCCGAGCTGTTTTTCTGCGAGAGATTCATCGCCGATCATGGGGAGCAGGATCGCAAGTTCTCGTTCCAGAATCTCATCGGGTTTCTTGTTCCACAGCGTTCGAACTCGTTCGAAGAGTCGGGCAGCTTCCTCGGGTTTGTTCATATCCATCGTGCCGCGAATCAGCCAGAGCCGGACGATGTCGTAAAATGTCTCGCGCCGGGTCTGGCGGGCTTCTGGGATTTTGTCCAAAACGGATTGTGCCCGGTCGCGCTGTTCATCGAGGATCATGCGGTGCAGCAATTTTTCCGGGGACGGTTTGGCGATGATAGCGGCTCCGACAGCGACAGCGAGAGCGCCGCCGAGCATGGTGATGGGAAATCCAGATTTATTGTTGGGTTTCCTGTTGCTCACGGGATGGATAACTCGACCGAGACAGGTTGCAGGGCGTCGAAGACCAGAGAAAATCTTCCGTGAGCATCACTGCTCCCGGAGAGTTTTTGTGCGGCCACAGTGGCTTGCCAAGGGGTATTGGGAGCCGTTTCAAAAACGAGTTCGACAGGGCGAAAGTCAGTGGTTGAAAACGAAAATTGTTTTGGAGAGATCATCAAGTTGACAAGGTCAGCGCTTGAGGAGATTAAACGCAGGGCGGACTGGGGTTCTGCCGTGAGGGAGAACTCAGCAACGGGGGATGAGGGGGCGATGTAGAGCGATCCTGCGTGCGTGTTCCAGCCTGCCACACCCCGTGCGGATGAGAGGTCAGGCCGGCGCTCACCACTCTCATCCAAGCGCCAAGCCTGGCGGCTGTTGGACGAGGTGAGAATGAAGCGTTCGCCATTGCGGAAAACCCGGGCTGTGAAAGCATCTTCAGCCAGGGAGGCATAATCGGAGGCGAAAAGGGCGTGGGTTTTCTGACGCATAACCCAATCGAAAATGGTGATCAGGGCTTGCAGGGAATCCACTCTATCACCGCTGAAATAGTGGTAATAAACATTGATAGGTTTCATGCGGCGGGGCAGTTCGGTCATCTCAAAAGTTTGTATCGCATTGCTGAAACCTCCAAAGAGGGGGCCGGAGAAACCGTTCGTGTAAATATTATCATTTTGCACCGGGGCTTGGACTTGGAGTTGGTCCCCCCAAGATAGGACCGATTGTCCGACGGCAGTGAGCGATGGGCGGCCTTTGGTGATAATGGTCTGTCCGCCGTTCATGTTTTTCAGTCCCAATTGGCGGGTGATTTTGATGGCATCTGGGTGTGGTCGGCAGTTTCCAGACCAGAGCAGCACCCGTGTCTTTTTTCCTGGGGGAAGGAGTGTTTTGTCAATCAGTTCCACGGATTCTGTAATCTCATGGTGGTAGTTGAAACGGCTTTCGTTGTAGCCGTGTTCGGCGACGGACTGGTCCGTGTAGAGGTCGGCTGTTCGATCGTCGGGTATCCAGAAAAAGGGGTGGGTAAAAGTGTGAGAGGCTGCTTCGATGTTGGGCAGTGCAAAAATGCTGCGCGCTATCTCGGGCATAACCACGGCGTCCTCGGGTTTCGAGTTTTTCATTTTACCGAGGAGTTCGCTGCCAATAATCGAGGTGGTGAAGGGGAGGGGATATTTTTTCAAGACGCGGTCGCGCACGATTTCACCCGAACGATGGGGCGGCTCTACGAAAGAGATATTGCTCATGCCATCTGCGTCTATGTGACTGAAAAAAATCCGGAGCCCATCGCGTGTAGTGGTGTCGGCTACGGGAATGGGTCGGCTGCCGAGAGCGCGTTGGAAAAAGAGGAAAGGATTGGTCACAAACAGTGCCAGTTGGTCGGGCCGGGTGAAGGTGGAGTAGGGCAAGAGAGCCATGCCTCCCCATGGTGCTGTGAACACGCCGTCGAAGGGGAGGACGGTGCCGTTTTGCGTGAAGCGGGTCTTGGCGAGCACCGTGGCAGTCTTGGGTGCGCGCAGTTCGAAAAATGGAAAGGATTTGATCCAGGATTTGGTCTCAAACCCGATGGCTGATGGCTCGGGTGTCTCAAGGCCGAGCGATTTGAAATGGGTGGGCGGGTCTTCGCCGATAGTCATGCCCAGCACGGTCGCTAGTTTCTTGCGGGCTGCTGGCGTGTTGAACGGTATCGTATCCCAAAAAATTATTTTTTTGCCAGCGCGCATTTGCCGTTCGATCCAAGCCACCATTTTGAGTTCGTCGCCATCTTCGAGGGAGAGAGTCTGGTCAAGGATCAGGGCAACATAATCGGAGCCGAGCGTGTCGGGAAGGGCATCCCCGTGGAAATAGGCGTAATCTACAGCGCAACCCAGCCAGTCGAGCACGCCGCCGAGATTCAGTCCGGTCACGCTATCGGCTGGCCAGTTCACGGCAGAGGAGCCAGCCGTTTTTTTATTTTGTCCGAACACGCAAAGAATGCGGCGGGGAACAGGGGTGACCGGCCCGGAGATGCGCCCATCGAACTCTGGGGTGGAGAGGAACGGGATGCACCCGAGTTGGCGGATGCGGCGGCAGGCATCTTCAGCAATCCGGTCTTGGCCTGGGGGTAGGAAGTCAGCGACGAGCACAGGCAAGCCGAGGGCGCGGGCACGATGGACTCGCTCGAGGAGCCATTCGCGATCTTGTGGCAAGACTTCCTTGTATCGTTTTTTCTCAAAATCCCAAGTGCGCACTAAGCTTTCGATTAACATGGCATCTACCGAAGGGGCTGTGGCTTCGAGGATGCGAAATCCGCGATTGAGCACGATGGCTTTGTCAGGGTAGCGTTTTTTGAGATCGGTGACGAGTGAGGTGAGAGCCCGGGTGAAGGACTCCGCAGCAGCGGGCTGTTTTTCGATGAGATATTCAATGCTCTCGGGGGTATCGAGAAAAAACCCATCAAACCCTTTGGCGGCTATAGGCTGAGCGAGTTTGTCGAGGACGAAAGGTTTCCAAGCTGGTGAGCGAATATCAACTAGGTCGCTGGCCCAAGTGGAGTTTTTGCCGAGGGTCGGGATTTTGGCAGCCAGAAAAGCTTTGCGGTAAAAGGCGTCTGGAGCCACCTCCACGACACTGATGTAGGCGAGGGCACGGGTGCCTGCACGGTGGAGCAAGTCCAGATCCACTCCGGCATCCGGAGCGACGATGCAGGTGCGGTGCGCCATGAGGGTGTGGATGTCAGGATGCTTCGAGTAGTCTATGATGAAGGGGTCGAAGGCAAGATCCTTGGCCGATGCAGCCTGTAGTTGAAGTAGTGGCAGGAGAGTCAAAAAGAGGGCGATAGGCGCGGCAAAGTTGAGGTGTGGTTTCTTTGTGAAGATGAACAGACAACCTCGGCAGAGGTGGCGCAAAGTGGCAAGGACGCCAGAGCAGGGACAGGATGTCATCGGCGCGGTTTTTAGGGCTAAACTACTGGATAGGGAAGCTCCGAGTTGCATGTTTGGATATTGGTGACACCTCTGTTTCTTTTTTTAGAACGAGAATAGTTGTCATGGACAGGAGGGTAAGAATAGTTAAAAGGAGGGGAAATGACCGAAGCTCCAGCAAATCATGTGGCGTCAGAGGCTGGGTTGCCAGTGATATCCTCTCCTGCGGAGGAGCACATTTTTCGTATTTTGGTCGTGGATGATGATTTGGCCATTTGCCACTTGCTGGTGAGCGCCTTGGCATCGGACATCGTGGATGTGATCTCCGCCAACAACGGGGCGTCTGCTCTTGAGAGGATTGCCGGGGAGAGTTGTGACCTGATCATTCTCGATGTGATGTTGCCAGATATGTCAGGTCTAGATCTTTGCCGAAAAATCAAGGCCGACTCAAAACATCAAGGAGCCGCCGTGATCATGATGAGTGGTCTGGATGCGCCCACCGTGCAAGTGGAGGGGATCGGGCTCGGCGCTGTAGATTTTTTAAGCAAGCCTTTCAAGATTATCCAGCTGCGTGACAAAGTGCAGCAATACTTAGATAAGAAGCAGCACCTTGTTCCGCGCCAAGCGGATCTTGAAAAGGAGACGCGTCAGGCGCATCGGGCGCTCAAGGAAACCCACAATCTTCTCAATGCGCTCATGGATCACTCGCCTACGGTTGTGACCATCAAGGATGTTCATGGGCGCTATCTACAAATCAACCAGGTTTTCAAAAATCTTTTCAACAAAAGCGGCAAATCGCTGATTGGTCTGACCGACTACGATATTTTCGATAAAGCTATCGCAGATAAGATGCGAAAAAAAGATGAAGAGGTGCTGTCTAGCAGAGCTGCTACGGAGTTTGAGGAGTCCATCTCTTATGATAATACGATCAGCTTCTATCTGTCGGTGAAATTTCCTCTGCTTGACTCTTTGCAGCAGCCCTATGCTATCTGCACGATCTCCACTGATATCACGGAGCGCAAGCGCGTCGAGGAGCGGCTGTTTTTCTTGGCCACCCGTGATTCGCTGACCACGCTCTATAACCGCAGTTATTGGAATGATTCACTGGCTTCTTTGATCCGAGAAGGTGGTGCCGGGGCAGTGATGTATCTGGATCTGGATAACTTCAAGGTGGTCAATGACACGCTCGGACATGCCGCTGGGGATCGGGTGCTGGTCATGATTAGTAAAATCATGATCGAAGAGGCTGGCGAGCAGTATGTCGTGGCTCGTTTCGGTGGAGATGAATTTGTGGTGCTGCTCAAGCACGCCAGCCAACAGGAGGCCGAAGAATTTGGCAACAGGCTCCAAGAGCGTTTAGCTCGCACAACTTTTTCGGAGGCTGGTCAAAACTTTCATCTCAGTTTCTCCGTCGGCATTGCCTTAGTAGATGGGCAGTCCAGCATCAAAGAGGTCATGGCACAGGCTGACATGGCAGGCTACGCAGCAAAGAAAAAGGGAGGAGACCGTGTCGAGGTATTCAAGCCGGAACGCATGCGTCTGGCCGATCTTCGACACGACATGCACTGGTCCCAGCGCATCAGCGAGGCTTTGCGCTCAAACAGGTTTGAGGTCTGGCTCCAGCCCATCGTTCGTTTTGCAGACCGGAAAGTGGCTTACTATGAAACTCTGATCCGCCTCCGAGACGCCGATGGCGATGTGATCGGACCCAACGCGTTTTTGCCCGTGGCCGAGAGGACGGGTGCCATCCAGAATATGGATAGGCATATGATCCAAATGTCGTGCAAACTTCTAGCGAAAAATGAAGGTCTTTCTCTCTCGATAAACCTTTCGGCACAGTCCATAGATGACCCCTCGCTCATGGACTTTATCGAAGAGCAATTCAGAGCTTACAATGTGGAGCCTAGCCGTGCTATTTTTGAAATCACCGAGACACTGCTGGTGTCTGACCTGCTGCAGGCCCGCCAGATGATCGAGAGATTGCAAGGGCAGGGTTTCCTCTTTGCTATTGATGATTTTGGGGCTGGCTTTTCTTCCATTGGCTACTTGCGCAATCTGCTGGTGGACACAGTCAAGATGGACGGTTCTCTCATTCGCGACATCGCTCAAGATAAGGTGAACCAGACGCTGGTCTGCTCGGTGATTCAAGTGGCCGATCTGCTAAAAATGAGGACGGTGGCCGAATATGTCGAAGATGACCAAGCGGCCAAGATACTCCAAGGCCTCGGGGTTCACTACGGGCAGGGATATTTTTTTAGCCCCCCTAAGCCTGCCAAGGTTTTTGGACTGCTCACCACTTGATCTCGGCTTCTGGCTGGTGATCTTCACTCGTGTAAGGTAGTCACGCAAATGTGACATTCGCACTATTGCTTCGCTTTTTTCCAGCGGCATTAATCTCAGTGGATGGCGGGTAAGCCGTGCTACCCACCAGACTTAGTTGTGCCAACAGAATTAATTGAGGCCGATACTGACAACCGTTTTTACCTCTTTATCAAAGGGGAAAAAACAGGTCCGCACGACTATGCCTCGGTTCGGGCGCTGGCTCAATCCAAGGAGTGTGATTCCTCGGCCACCTACTGGCGAACCGGGATGCATGAATGGCGCCCACTACAAGAGTTGCTCGGCGACGAGGTGCTCTTGCCCTTGGCTCCCCAATCCCAGCGCATAGCCATAGCCGACTCTAGTGCCGTCATTAAAATGAAGCTGGAAACGGGGGCCATGCGGTTCACCCCACGCCCGAAAACACAATCACTGCGGCACAGAATATTAGTGGTGGACGATGATGTTATCATCCGGGAGATGATATCCAGTTTGGCCGATGCTTGGCATGCTGAGGTTCGCACCGCTGCCAGCCTCGACGAGGCACAAGAGAAACTGCAGGAATCAGGTCTGAGTGATTACGGGTGCGTGCTCACCGACTATGTCCAGCCAGGCGGCAAAACAGGGCTCGACCTTCTCGAGTGGGTCAAGGAGCGGGATCCCAATCTGAATGTCATTCTCATCACTTCCCGAGATGACAAAGAAATGCTCAAGAGAGGTATTCGTTCTGGCATCTACGATTTCATCGAAAAACCCATCAGACTCAAAGAATTGAAGTCAACCGTCCAGGCTGCCATCGAGCAGACCATGCGTCAGCGCAACGACACCTCCACCCGCTATGATATCCGAGAGAGACTGGGCAAAGGAGGCATTGGCGAAGTGTTCGCTGCCATGGATCAGCAGCTCCAGCGGCTCGTAGCGATCAAACGCCTGAGAACTTCCATGCTCGAAAGTGCCATGGCTGGCACCGACCTTTTGCACGAGGCTAGGGTCATGGCCAAGCTTCAGCACCCTCATGTCGTGCAGATCTACGATGTTGGCGTGGATAAAATTGGCGTGTTTTTTGTCATGGAGATGGTCAACGGCAAAACCCTCGAACAGATGGGCACGGAAAAATCACCTTGGAAAGCCAAGGATGTCGCCACCCTCGCTCACCAGTGTTTACAGGGTATCTGCGCAGCGCATCAGCTAGGTATCCTCCACCTCGATATCAAGCCCAGCAATATCATGCTCATGAACCAGCTCAATGGCGATATCCATGCCAAGCTGCTAGATTTCGGTTTGGCCAGATTCCAGCAGCACATCGTTCAACGCGACCACGATGATATCATTGGCTCCCCGCACTATATCGCTCCAGAATGTCTCGAACGCAAAACACCCGATGTTCGCACCGACCTCTACTCCCTCGGTTGCGTCCTCTACTATTGCGCCTGCAAACAGGACGCCTTTGAGGGGGACACCGTCAGCCAAGTGATCAACGCCCACCTCGAACACCAAGTGACTCCTATTTGGGAGAATAACCCCTACTTGCCCCTCCCCTTTGCCCAATGGATCATGAGTCTTATGGAGCGTGATCCAGACAAACGCCCCCCCTCGGCACTAGACGCCCTAACACGGTTGGAATGCCTCAATATGCATGTGGAGTAAATAATGACATAATAGGCATTTTGTGTTGATGGAATCATGATTTTTTGAGCAGTTGGTGA
>DYRQ01000137.1 GCA_020718645.1 Verrucomicrobium spinosum | reverse complement strand
GGGCAAGACACTCGCACCAACAGGCTAAACAAAAAATCTAAAAACAGGCGAAGCATAGAACAGGCGAAGCCTGACCTCCGTTCTTCCAGACCGGGATGTCTCGGGATATCCCAAAAGTTGGCAAGGATGGATGGGTGGAGTAGGGTGGGGGCATGATTTTGATCGGGAACAGTTTTCCAGTGTCACTGATGCGGAGGGAATGCCGGGTGGTGCCTGTGCCAGTAGCGGAGTTGCAGGCGCGGGCGGCTGCCGAGGGGTGGATCTCCTACTGGGGCCACGAGAATACGCGTGCCGCTGTCGCGGTGGTGCTGGGGTTTGATCCCGCGCCTGTTGGAGTGCGGCCAGCGCTGGCGCTGGATGGCGAACTGCTGCCATGCTTGGGCGGGCGGAGTTTTTGTGAGGTCTGGGTACTCTCGCCCGATTACCAGGCAGGGTTTCGGCCTGCGATTGGCAAGGAAGTTGAACCAGCAGATATTTTGGGTTGGCAATGTTTGAGGATAATATTTAAACGGGAGTAAGCGCTATGAATGGGAATCATAAAACAGTTGTGTTGAGCTTGGCTAGTAAACAGGTGTGGCCGCAGATTTTGGCCGTGCTGCACGAGAGACCAGAAAAACTGGTGCTGCTGCACAGCGAGGATGACACGGAATCGCGGTTGCCTGCCCAGCATCTGAAAAAGTTTTTTGAAAGGACCGAGCTGATCGCCAAGGGGAATGTGAAGTTGGAAACAATACCGGCCAACGATTTTGCAGGCGTGGAAAAAGCGCTGGACGAGATCGCCGCCAGACACTCCCAGAATTTAGACGAGGCGCAACTGAATTTCACAGGGGGCAACAAGCTCATGTCCAACGCGGCATTCCAGTGGGCTAACAGTCGTGGGGTCTCTTCGTTTTATCTGGAGCGCAACCATCAGGTGATGCGGTTCCAGCCTACACCCGAGGGGGAACTCAAAACTTTGCCGATGGAAAAAGTGGATGGACATTTGGCGGATGGGATTGACCTGCTACATCTGGTGCGCTGCCAACTCGGAGAATCGGAGGTGGAGCGGGAAGGGGAGTTGCTCACGCTCAAATCAGGTGCCGATACGGCAAGACTCAAAACGATGGTGGAGAACGGCAATTCGGTAGAGAGTTTTTTGGAAGTCACGGGCGAGGCGGACAACGATAAGAAAGCGGGGGACGGCTTGGAATACCAGACAGCGGCTGCGCTGCTGGCGCTCGGAGTGAAGCAAGTGCGGCGATCGCTACGGCTCAAGGCAAAGGGTGGCGCGGGTGTCTCTGTGCAGAAAGTCCACGCCGAGTTGGATTTAGTATTTACCTGGGGCGGGCGTCTCTGGATCGTGGATTGCAAGGACAAAGACCCGGTGGAAAATCTGGCGGATTTGGTGAAAGGAACTCCGGAAATTGTCGGGCGCATCCGCAAGGAGTTGGCGCAGTCCCACAACCATGTGCTCAAGCAGGATCTAGTCGCCATCCGCGAGATGGGCGGGCTGATGGGGCGCGTGGTCTGTGTGCGCAAGAGCGAGATGCCCGAAGAAGTGGTGCAATACGCCAAGCAGCAGAAGATTGAAGTGGTTTTGAAAAAGGAGATGTGGGCTAGGCTCGATGCATTGCTTCACCCTGATAAAAAAGCAGGGACGGTAGACATCGCTTCGCTGGCTGAGGCTTTCGGCAAGAAATGAAATTTTTATGAACGATACGGACAAGACAAATTTCTGGAAGAACAAGCTGCTGGCGTTTTTGCACGCCCCGGAACCCTGTATGATGATGTGTATGTTATGACAGATATTACCATAATCACAGACTATGCACGCCGCATTGCCGACGCATTCCCTGTAGAAAAGGTTGTGCTTTTTGGCTCTTACGCCAAAGGGTCAGCAAGCGAAGATTCCGATGTGGATTTGCTGGTCGTCATGGATCACGATGGCCCATCGGCCAAACAGTCAGCGGCTATCCGCCAAACCGTCCGTTTCGATGGGGCACTGGATTTAGTCGTTCGTAGCAGTAAAGAGCTAGCCGAACGCTCGCGGCTGGGCGACTGGTTCATCCGTGATATTTTGGAGGAAGGAGTGCCCGTCTATGAATCCGCTCGTTAAAGAATGGATCAAAAAAGCGGAAGGCGATGCGGCGAGCGCACGCCGAGAACTCGCTGTGACAATTGACCCGAACTATGATGCCGTCTGTTTTCACGCCCAGCAGTGTATCGAAAAATACCTGAAAGCCTGCTTGCAAAATAAAGGTGTGCGCTTTCCGAAAACACACGACCTCATGGCTCTATCCAACCTCTTGCAGCCCGCCGCCTCGGTCTGGCCCGAAAACATGCTGGCACGGCTCACGGCCTATGCGGTCGAATTTCGCTGCCCTGGAGAATCAGCAGACAAGACGATGGCGCAGGAAGCTGTTGATGACATGGAGCGACTCCGTGTTATTGCCCGCACAGAGTTAAATCTTGATACCCACCAACTATGAACGAGCCCGCCCAATCACAATTCTGGAAGAACAAGCTGCTGGCGTTTTTGCATGATCCGCCGGAGAAGAGTCTCGACATCCAAAATCATGAGGAGCGGCGCAAGGCGCATGTGCATGAGGCGTTTGGGCAGGACGAAGATTTTTCGTGGTTTTTCAGCAAGGTTTGCGATCACACAGCGGCGGCAGCCGACCGCTTTTGTTTTCCGAAATACCCCCATTCAGCGACCGCTTTCACAGGGCGAGAAGATGCGCCGTTCCACCACCCGCTCGGCGATGGGAGATTCGTCTTGAACGCCACTTTGCCACAGGCCGACCAAGCGGAGCAACAGCTCACCGAAGCACAAAGACAATGTGCCCCTGCCAACTGGCCCGGCGGATGGACTGATGAACAGAAGACGCAGGCACGATTCTTCTTACTGTGGCGTTTTTGGCAGGAGAAGGCGGCTGAGAAAAATCCTGGCTTCGCTTTTCTGCCTGCCGACACCCGCATCCCCGACCACACGATCTGGACGCATAACAGTATTGTGAGTGCCCTGCAAGGGTGTGTGGAAATAACAGGGCAGGGAGATGGCGCAGAAGCCCGTGAATTTAAACCCGCCTTTTTGTTGATCCAACTCGGCCCTGTGCAGGAGTTCATCGCCCAAGCCCGCACGACCCGCGATCTCTGGAGTGGGAGCTACATGCTCTCGTGGCTCATGGCGCACGCGATGAAGGCGGTGACGGATGCAGTCGGCCCCGATACCGTGCTGTTTCCTAATCTCTGCGGGCAACCGATCTTTGATCTGCTGCACCGAGATTTCTATGGAGAAATCGGCATGTGGAAAGAGATGAAGGATGGCAAGGAAGTCAAACTGCACACTGACGAGCAGATGCTCACGCCCTCGCTCCCTAACCGCTTTCTCGCCGTCGTGCCAGAAAGCCGCGCAAAAGAACTCGCCGAAGCCGCAGAGAAAGCTATCCGCGCCGAACTTAAATCCATCGGCAAAGAATGCTGGGAGTGGTTTGAACGGAGCGGGGGCGTCCCGCCCCCGTTATCAGGAAATCATGGGCAAGATGGCCACGCCCCGTTCTGGAAAACACGCTGGGATTTTCAAGTCGAACAGTTCCCCTCCATCCACTGGCAAGCTTATCCTTGGCCTCAAACGGAGATTACCCAAGCCATCGAAGCATTCAAAAAAATGCCCGCAGGCAAAGACAAAGCCGATGGCTGCGCCGTAGCTCCCGCCGATGCCTTGCAAGCCGCTTTCGATGCAGCACTCAAAGGGATTCCAGAAGATCACATCGACCCACGCAACTACAGACACCATTCATGGAAAGAAGGGGATCAGTGGAAATCTAAAATCACGAAAACCGACGAATCGCCCGTAATAGACAACGCTGGCTTCGCATGGTCGGCACACTATGCACAAGTGGATTACCTGCTCGCCGCCCGCAGGAACACTCGGGACTTTGCGGCGTGGACCGGAGCGGGGGCGTCTCGCCCCCGAACCTGCGAAGAAAATCGTAAACAAGATGCCCACCCTTCGCTCTTGGGTGCCGTAAAAGATATGCTCTCGGGCAAGGAAGAGGTGATCGGCTCCGAGGACTGGCAAAAATCTCTTCACGAAATCGAGGGACACTACTTCCGCGAGAGTGAACGGCTCGGTGCGATGAACCTCATCAAACGCATCTGGCACGAAGCGTATTTACGCCAGAAATGGAAGTTGAACCGCACCCCGCGCTTCGATTCCCTCCCCGCCGTCGCCTCCGCACACTGGGCGCGTGCGCTTACAGAAACTCTCCCCACAGAAACAGGCAAAGACCTCTGTCACGACTTTGAAGAGTTTGGCAAAGCCGTAGATACGGTAGTAGAACGGAGCGGGGGCATCTTGCCCCCGATGAAAAAATATTCTTCATCCACTTCTACTCAGGCATGGGTCGAAGAAGTCTCCCCACGGATTTATATCAAATCCGAATGGGA
>DYRQ01000050.1 GCA_020718645.1 Verrucomicrobium spinosum | reverse complement strand
GAGGCCTCCGAGTTTGTTTACCAGCCCTTCCAAGGGAGCCGACGGCGCTACATAGTCGTGCGCAAACTCATCGAGAGACGGCCAGAATCATGCGGTAAAATGCTCTTTGAAGACCAGCCGCAATACCGCTTCAGTTGCTATGTGACAAACATGACACTGCCAGTCAATGATCTCTGGAATGTTTACAATGGAAGAGCCGACTGCGAAAACAGGATCAAAGAACTCAAAAACGATTTTGGGCTGGACTGCTTTTGCCTGCAGGACTTCTGGGCTACAGAAGCCTCTTTCCGCTTCATCATGCTTGCCTACAACCTCATTGCCTTATTCCAGCATGTTGCCCTCAACGGCCACAAAAGAAGCACCCTCAATACGGTCCGAGCCTATTGCTTTGCATTAGGCTCTTGGGTGAGTTCCCACGCCAACAAAAGGGTTCAAAAAATCTCTTTGCCCAAGAAAAAACGCCCTTGGATGGACGCTGTTTTCAAAAACATCAACTCGTCTCAATCACCTTTTCTCTTTTCTAATGCATAATCCGGGTTCATTTCGAGCAGGTCAGGTCAGCGTTTTTTTTGGGCAGACAAAAGAGAGGCCACAGCATCCCTGACTTTGGTGGGTTCTGCCCGATCAAAATGCGCAGCGATAGAGCCGGTGGAGTCCAGGATAGTCACTCGGAGTTTGGAGGGTTCGTGCGACCAGCTGAGGTGCTGACAGAGGATGCCGTCGAAGTCTGCAACGGCACCGATCTCGGGTCTGGGGTCGGAGGTGTTTCCGTTTTTGAGGTAGGCAGGGCGGATGCGTTCGGCTTCTTGGTCTAGGTCTTTGCGCATACGGCGCACGGTATAGCCTTTGGCTACATGAGCGAGACTGCTGCGGAGATCTACGACAACTAGAGCGCGGAAGTTGGGTTTACCTTGGAATTCATCGAGTGCAGCGCCCATTTCGCGAGTGAGTTTCTGTGTCGAAGGTGTGCTGCTGATGAGCACAAGCACGGGACCAGGGGCGCCGATAGTCCATACTTTTTCATCGGCATCGCGGATGTTCAGTGGAGTGAGTGGAGTGGAGGCTGCCGTGAGGGTGGACAGGCAAGTCAGAGCAAGAGCGAGAGACAAGAGAGTGCGGTGCATGGGCGCGGAGATTTAACCCCCGAGAATTTTCGGGCGCCAAGTGGGGTTTTTCATGGGGCCGGTGCCTTTGTATTCTAATATTTTGCTGATCGGGAAAAAGACGATGCCGATAGGGCCACGCAGGTTGATGCGGGCGTCGAGATCGAGCTGGTCATCAACGAAGTTGTATTCGCCTGTGTTGATGAGTGTGAAGGTAGCACTGTTCATGACGAGATTATCGGTTTTGACGGAGCCACCAGAGACGAGGTAATCAGCGGTGGCTTGTTTGGCTTTTGCATAGCCAATGTCTGGGATGATGGTGTTGGCTAGGGCAGAGAGCCCGCCGAGGAAGGGGATGCTGGTGAGGTAGCCGTTTTGAATGGAGACTGAGCCTGATCCGGTGAGGCTGCGGAGGTCGCCGATGATGCCGGAGACCGTGAGCGAACCTTCCATGGAGCCAGAGACATCATCGAAGGCGAAGAGGTTGCGCATGACTTTTTGGAAGTCCATGGAGCGGGTTTGGATTTTAGATTGGAAGGAGGCGTTGCGGTTGGAGAAATCGAAGCGTCCTTCCATAGAAAACTTGCCGTCGTGCATGTCTGCTTCGATGCGTTGGATGGTGAGTTGTTTGCCTTTGAAAAAGAGGTCGGCAGAGATTTTATCGGGCGGGAGCAGGACGCCCATGAAGGGGTAGGTCATGGCAGCACCGGAGAGTTTGACGCTGAAATCATTTTGGTCGCCGCCGCCGAGATCTACTTTGCCGCCGAACTGCACCGAGGGTGGGGAGGCGAAGACATAGGGCAGGCAGCTTTTCTCAAAGTCGCCACCGAAGATATGGGCGGTCTCCTGGACATGGGTTTGAGCTGTGCCGCCTTTCATGGTCAGGATGCGGGAGGCCGGGTGATAGGCGATTTCGTTTACGGAGCCTTTGCCCTCGGTGCGGTGGAGCCAGACATTCTGCATTTTGAACCATGAGCCGTCCCATTCGTAGTCGCAGCCGACCCCTTGGAGAGCGGTGCCTTTATACGAAGCCGAGCCGAGAGATAAAGAGCCAGAGGCTTTCCACGATGCTGGAGAAAGAGACGAGCCGCGGACTTTAGCCGTGAGCGATGGGCCGCTTTTTTCAAACACGCATGAGTCGAGAAAGGGGTGCGAGGAACTGGGGAGCACCGCTTTGAGCAGGGTGGGGTTGAGGCGCGTATCGAGCTGGAGTTTGAGAGAAGAAGCCTCCTTGTCCCAGAGGCCGCTGGCCGAGAGTTTGTCTCCCTTGGCCTCGATGGTGAACTCGGGGATGATGCACTTGTCGAAGGCTATGTTGGTGGTCGCGACGAGGGTGATGCGGTCGAGCTTCGATGAGCCGACGGCAATGTCGCGGGCATCGAGGTCGAGGTGGAGCAGGGAGGCGCGTTTGTCGTTATCTCTCCAGTCGAGTCTGAGTTGAAGCGAGGGGAGGGATTGGAACTGGATCGCGGCGAAGCGGTCGGCGGCCTCTCCCTTGAGCAAGGGCGCGAAGAGTTCGGGCTGGATGGGGGCGCTCAACACAAATGAGCCGTTATGTGTTGCGAGGTCGAGAGAGCCTTTGGCATTGATTTCACCTTGAGTTGTTTCAAGGATGGCTCGCTCGACACGGATCTGCTGCTCATCCACGAAGGCATCAGCGGCGAATTTATCTATCGGAATGCCGCGCCATGTAAACTGGTCCGAGTCCACAGCTACATCGAAACCGATGCGTCGGGTCTCTGGGTCACTGGTGATTTTCACGGAGAGTTCAAAAGGTTTTTTCAGGTCGAATTCGTCGTTGATCTGGCGGTAGTTTTTCCATGGCCTAGCCAAGCGTTGGCGGAGGGAGGGGGCGGGCTTGGCGTCGGTTTTCTGGATGAAAATATCGTCGAGAGGAATGTCGCCAGAGACTTTCACTCGGAGCTTGAGCGCTTCGAAACGGACCTGTTCCAAATTGATAGTGCGCTGGCTGAGGTGTGCGAGCACGCGGACTTTGTTGAGGCGGGCGATTTCACCTTCCTCGAGAGGAATCTCAATTTCGCCTTTGTGGATTTCCAGTGTGGAGATGGGGAATTCCCCGCGCCACCATGCGAACCACTCGATGCCCAGACGCAGGCGATCTACCCGGCAGAGCGTGGTGGAGTTGTCGCGGGGGTCGAGCAGTCTGGCGTCTCGGACGACAAGGTAACCCGTCTCATCCATGTAGAGCTTGCTGTATTCCAAAAAAATGCGCTTGCTCTGGAGGAGTTGTCGTATCTGACCCTGCCAGTGCTCGGGTATGCCTGCGAAGCGCAGGTAAGTGAGCCCCCCAGCACAGAGCAGCACGCAAGCAAGAACTAGCCCCCCCATGAACTTGAGGCAAAAGGGCGGCAGTGCTTTGAACAGAGGCATAGGCACACTCGTATTCTAGTGTTCTGCCGAGCAAATACGAACACAATTGTTGCAAGACACGCGGCGGTGTCTGCGAGATTCCACGGGATGTGCGGGGGTCAGGGTGTTTTGGGAGCCCGCTCGACTGTGAGGGGTTGGAGCAAGAAAGTGACATCGGTGTCCCCCAACTCGAAGAAGAGCGGCGTGCCTCCCTCTAGGTAGGCCACGCAGGGTTTGCCTTCTTTGCAGTCGTAGAGGCGCAGGGTGTAATCTTTGCCAGCGGTAGAAAATGCGTAAGTGATATTCGGTTTTTTCGAAGGTAATTTAGGTTGTGGCCCGAGCCAGCGCTGGGCGCGCAATGTGGAGACGAGCGTGGCAATGGAATCAATCGCGGCAGAGTTGGCCTCGCCTGGGTCAGCGGTCCAGCCTTGGTCTGTGCGGCGGACGGTGGTGGTGGTTCCAGTCTTGGTGAGGGTCAGGGCTGAGATGTTGTTCGCATCGGTTTTGAGAACCGTCGTGTCGAACCATTCCCATGATGGAAACTCAATAAAGGAGAGGGCGTCAGATTTGACTGTATAGACTGTGTTTTCTGGGCGGTTCAACAGATAGACGCCATTTTTATCGGACTTCCCGATGAGCAGAGAGAGAGTCTCAGTGGTGCTTTCGGGAGCGTCGTCACTGTTGGTTTCTTCCTTTTTATTTTTCTGTTTTTTCTGCTCTTTGGTCAGGGTGAGTGTGATGGTGGCGTCAGGGGTTTCGAGCCCATATTTTTTAAGGTCGCTGGGGGAATCGGCAACAAAATCAGTCGCCTCGAGTTTCAGGAGTTTGTCGAGGAAGGTCTCGGCAGATTTGGGGGAGAGAGTGACAGAATCGGATCCGCCAGTTTTCCATTGATCCCCCTCTTTGATAGCCTCGAATGAGGTAGCGTTTCGAGAAATGGCAATACCTTGCACCAAGTGGCGCTGGAAAGCGGAAGGAGCACGGTTGCGGAGGGAGGGTAAGGACGGAGAGAGCATGGAGAAGGTGTCAGATTTGACGGTGAGGACATTGGGCGTGCCAGCCTGCTTGGCGTAGATCATCCCGTTGGTGGTCTTGCTCGGGTCGGAGAATAGGAGGGTGGAATCTGCGTCTTCTTTTTCATGGCGGATGCGGATTTCGAGCGCTGGCTCCCGAAGTCCATAGGCTTCGAGGTCGGCATCGGAATCGGAGGCGAAGCCTTCGGCTTTGGCAGAGGCCAGAGAAGAGATCAGCGAGTTGATTCTCTGCTCGTCGGCGCGTGCGACTAATGGGCGTTCGATGCGCCAAGCTCCATTTTTCTTCGCGACTTCAATTTCTTGGACACGGGTTTTGATTGTCACGGATTTGAGTTCGGTGCGCTTCAGGGAGACAATGTCTTTGCTACGCCAAAACTCAACGGGCTTGGCGAGTGTCTCAGGGAGAGCTTTGGGAATGACCAGCACGCGGTCGCTGTTTTTCTGTGTTTGCGCATAGACGCCGCCGCCTGTGGGAGTTTCTCCACCGATGCGGAGTTCGATCTGTTCGTCTTTGCCCCAGTTGGCGCGGAGGACGGTGACGGGGTCTTTCAGGCTGTAGAGGGCGATCTCTTTTTCTTTATCCTTCATCTCGAAGGCGCGGGTGTTGTCGAGAAATTCGAGGTCGGTGAGCAGGAGGTTGACCTCCTGTTTCGATGCGGGATAGTTCAGGGGTTCATGCAGCGCCCACTCCCCTTTGTTCTTCTTGAGCACTACGCTGTAGTTTTTGTTTCGGATGCTGATTTTTTCGATGTCTGAGGATTTGACCGAGTAGAGGCGCTTGCCTTTTTTCATCTTGTCATCTGTGGATTCCCATTTGCTCTCCACGAGAAAGACGAAGGCGAAAAGGGCGAGGCAGAGACCGCCCAGAATGAAGGGTGTTTTGGTGTTCATAGATGTCGTAACCTCCGCAGGTAATGATAGGCGGGGCTGCCAGATGGTGTCAGCCCCTGCGTTTGAGCCACACGGCCACGCCGCCGAGCAGGATGCTGGCTGGGAGCAGGAGGCAGATGACGCCGCCGAGCATCCAGAACTGAGACGGGCTCAGGCCGAGACTATATTGTTTTGGCACTTTGGGTTCGATTCCGAGCTGCTTCTCGTTGCGGAGAATCCAGCTAACGGAGTTCATGAAAAAGTCTGGGCTCATGGGGTATTGCATCATGGGTGCATTGGCGAACATGGTGGCCGAGCCACTGACGACAATGCGAGTTCCGCCCAGCTCTACATTGCCATCCCCAACAGTGCCAGTATCCACCGCGACAGCCAAGGTCAGGGGACCTTGCAGATCTTTGCCCTCAGTGAATTCCATGTTGTCTTTGTCGTAGGCGGTCTCACCCCAGAACGCCTCAATGCCCTTGGCTAGCTCGACGGGGCGGCCTTTTTGTCCTTCGGCAGGGGGTAGCACAGTGAGAGAACGGGCGTTGGTGAACACCAGGGATTGGCCGAGGATGGGGTCGGTAATCGGGTGTTTGCCCAGCATGCCAGCCGGCACGCTACCGAGGAGTTTGGTGACGCCCAGCAGGTTGACAGCGCCCAGAGCCATAGTGTCGTCGGCGCGAATGCCGTATTGAGCCAAGAGGTCATCGAGAGCGGATTTGGCACCAGGGTGTAGGGCGATGAAGAGCTTGCCCTTGCGGTTTTTTAAATAGTCCTCGATAACCTTGATCTCATCAGGCTGAAATGGGCTGAGAGGCCCAGCGATCACCAGAGCCGCAGCGTCGGCTGGGATCTCGGGTTTTTGCACCAGATTGAGCGTCATGGGGGAGATGTTGATACGCTTCAGTTTTTCGGCTGCTTCAAAGTAGCCAGATTTCGGGTCTTGCGAAGTGATGTCTCCCTCGCCGTGGCCAAGGGTGAAATAGACTTTACGGCTCTCCCCTTCGACCACTTCAAGCAGGGCGGAGGTGATTTTTTCCTCGCCTCGGAAGGCTTTGATGCGGGCAGGCTGCCCCGTCATCATGCCCGACATATCCATCTCGGCCATGGATTGCGCCTCGATAAATTTATGGCGTTCCCCAGATTCGACGATGACCATGTTATCCTCGCCGGTGAAGCGGTAGCGCTTGGCCAGTTCTTGGGCGCGCACCAGATCGCGTTGCGGATCTACGACTTCAAACTCGATTTTGTCACCACCCTTTTCCCGGTATTGGCGGAGCAGCTTATCCACCCAAGAGTAGAGCCCGTGCTCGGGGTTGAAGAAGAAGTAGAGCTTGACCGGATGATCGAGTCCTTTGAGCAGGTTCACCGTCTTGTCAGAGAGGGTGAACATCTTATTCTCGGTGAGATCAAAGGTCTTGTAGTGACGCCAACTGAGATAGTTGACGAACACCAAGAGGATTGCGGAAAAGATAACCGTCAGGACCACTGACGATCCAATAATAATACGAGAAGGCTGTTTGTCGGACATGGCTTAGGCTCTCCACCTTTTGCTTTCGATGATTTTCTGGGTGACCAGCAGGAGCATGAAGCTGGCGCTGGCATAGAAGACTAAGGCACGCGTATTGACGATGCCTTGGCCGAATTGCTCCATGTGTTCAAACACGGAGATGTAAGAGAGAACATCGCGGATAGCGCCCGGCGGGTTGAAGAAAAAGTTCAGCAACCCCAAGAAAAACACCATGCAGGTCGAGACGAGTGAGACAAGCACAGCAACGATTTGGTTGTGGGTCAGGGACGAGATCATCAGCCCCAATGCGGCGTAAAGCATGCCCATCATCAAGACCATGGCGTAGTTGCACCACACAGGCCCATTGGAGAGAGGGGTGGGCGTCACGGCCACAATCTGAAAGATAAACTGGTAGAGCACGGTAGGAGCCCAGAGCGCCACATAGAAAGCCAGCACGGCGAGGTATTTTGCGAGAACCACTTCCCAGTCGCGCACGGGAGCTGTCATGAGACCCTCAAAGGTGCCGAGGCGGTATTCCTCCGAAAAGGAGCGCATGGTGAGCACTGGCATGATGAAGAGTTGGGCGATCCAGATGAAGAAATTTTGGAAGAAAATCTCCATAACCGTGAAGTCGCGTGGAGACTCGTTGAGAGCCTGCACGGAGATCATGAAGGTGAACCCTGTGATGAGCAGGTAGAAGAAAGCCAGCATGTAGGCGATCGGTGAAAGGAAGAGCGAGCGAAGCTCCCTCTGCAAAATCACCCGTATAGTATTGAAGTTCACTCTTTATCCTCCTGTGTGATTTCAACGAAAACATCCTCGAGTGTGACTTTGTGTTGGGTCAACTCTCTGAGATCCCAGCGCTCCCTCGCGCAGATATGGAAGATGGCCTCACGGACATCCTCACCTTTTTTCGGAAAAATTTCGACGCGCACCCACCCGTCGTGGGCAGTAGTGCGGCATTCCTCTACAGTGCCGAGGGCGAGGATGGCTTTCTCGGCTGCATCGGCGGCGGCCCGGAACTCAGACACCACAGCCCCGCCACTGCGCACGCGGCGCATCAAATTGGCGGGAGTGTCAGAGGCTTCGATGCGGCCTTTGTTCAGGATGAGAACGCGGCTGCAAGTCATCTCGACTTCGGGCAAAATGTGGGTGGAGAGCAGGATGGTGTGTTTGCCGCCCAGTGATTTGATCAAATCGCGCACATGGCGGATCTGGTTCGGGTCGAGCCCTATGGTGGGCTCGTCGAGTATCAGCAAGTCGGGGTCGTGCACCATGGCATCGGCCAAGGCCACACGCTGGCGAAAACCCTTGGAGAGCGTGCTGATCAATTTTTTCGACACGCTGTCCAGCTCGCAGAGTGCTTTGACTTCGGCTACCCGCGTTTTGATTTTCTTGCCGGTGACGCCTTTGAGCTGGGCGCGGAATCTGAGGAATTCATCCACGGTCAATTCCGTGTAGAGAGGCACATTCTCCGGCATGTAGCCGATGCGTTGGCGCACTTCAATGGAGTGGGTGAAGGTGTCGAATCCAGCTACTTTGGCCGTGCCCGAGGTGGCCGGCATAAAGCACGAAAGAATTTTCATGGTGCTGCTTTTCCCGGCGCCGTTCGGACCGAGAAAACCGACGATCTCGCCGGGGCTGACCGAAAAAGATATACCCCGGACGGCTTCGACGCCGGCATACCGTTTAACGAGATTATTGACCTCTATCATGGGATGTTGACCTTGTCTGGTGTCCTTACTTTGTCAATTTTTTCTGTTGCACGATCGAAAGACGAATGGAGCCATGCAGGGCTTCAAAATTTTTTTAGACAGCGGATTTAGGAGTTTCTGGGACTCTCGGTTTGGTGGAGCCGGCACCGATTAGCACCACGCTGGCCATGGCCAAGGCTGCCGCGCACAGCCAGTAGGGGGCATCATAATGCCAGTCCAATAAGAGACCTCCCGCTGGTGGGCCGAGGATGCGTGCCAGACTGCTGGCAGACTGCACCAGCCCCAGCATTTCGCCCTGCTCATTGTCATTGCAGTTCATCGATACCCAGCCGTAGAGCGATGGGCGGCTCAACCCGTTGCCCAAAGCCAGCACGGCCAACACCCCCAACAGGGCTGGTAGCCCGATGCAGAAGGGGATCAGGATATTGGCTGCGAGCATCATCACATTGCTGACGCGCAGCAATTTTGATTCGCCATATTTTTTCGACAGTCGTCCGATCAAACCGCCCTGCACCATCGCTACTACAAAACCGACATAGGCCAGCACATAGCTGTATTGGTGGGCTGCAAATCCGTAGGCGGGAGCGCGGTTCAGCCAAATGCCGTAGGTCGTCTCCCAGATGGTGAAGGCTAGGTTGCTTAAAAACGCCACAGCCAATAATTGCATCAGTAGTGGAGAGCGGCGCGCCTTGTCCCAGCCTGATAAAAAGCCCGTGCTCGTGCCCCTGCCGCGTTTCTCCAGAGGCAGGGATTCTGGGAGGCACCAGAAGGCCATGGCTGCGTTCACCGCACAGAGCCCGCAGGCAATCCAGCCGGCCATGGCGTATCCACCGCCAGCGGAGAGAGCCACCCCGCCGATGACTGGCCCCAAGATAAACCCGAGCCCAAAGGCCATGCCGATCATGCCCATGCCCTTTGATCTTTTGTCGGGGTGTGTGATGTCAGCGATGTAAGCCTGAGCCACTGCGACATTGGCTCCGCACACCCCGGCCAAGGCGCGGGAGGCCACCAGCCACCCGAGCGAGTCGGCTGTCGCAAATAGTGCATAAGACAAGACTGAGCCAACCAAGCTGATCAGGAGCACGGGACGCCGTCCGATCTTATCTGAGAGTCTCCCCCACGCAGGTGCGAACACGAACTGCATCAGGGAATAGGAGGCAATCATCACCCCGATTTCCACCCCGCCAGCGCCGTGTTCCTTGCCGATAAATTGCAGCAGTGGCAGCACGATGCCAAACCCCACCAAATCCACGAACACGGTCAGAAAAATAGTGAGTAACGATGGCGTGCGGTGTTGGGCTGGGAGAGTGAACATAGTCAAGCTTTCAGAGGTGATTGGCGCAGTGATGCTGCGATGGCCTCAGCAGCGGCGACAGGATCGGCAGCAGCAGTGATGGGGCGTCCGATAACGATGTAATCCGAGCCTCTCTGGATCGCTTCACGAGGGGTGGCGGCTCGCTTTTGATCGTTCATGGCGCTTCCCTCGGGGCGAATGCCGGGAGTCACGAGCACCACACCTGCTGGATACTCGGACCGCATGGCCGACACTTCTTCGGGGGAGCAGACGAGGCCACGGACATTGCATTCCACAGCCAGCTTGGCCAAGCGATGCACGCGATCGGCGGGTTTATCGGGGATGCCCAGTTGCAAGAGATCCTTATCGGTTAAGCTAGTGAGCACAGTCACTGCCAAGAGCTGGAGCGAGGAGCCGTGGGCTGCGTCTGAGGCGGACTGGAGCATAGCCGCTCCACCACAGGCATGCACCGTGAGGAATGAGGCGCCCAACTTCACAGCGCTTTCCACAGACTTTGCTACGGTGTTCGGGATGTCGTGCATTTTAAGATCGAGAAACACATTGCATCCCATGGCTCGCAACTCGCGCACGACATCGGGTCCAGCTGCTGTAAAGAGTTCGAGCCCGACTTTCATGACCCCTACAGAATGCTGGAGTTTTTTGGCCATGGCCAAGGCTTCGGAAACCTCGGGCACATCCAGCGCAACGATGATTTTGTTTTTCATGATTTCTGTTGTAATCAAGACCGATGCCAAGAAAATGCAAGCAACCCCAACGCGCTACTGCTGCCAGCACCAGTGGCTACCTCGATCTGCTCTACGCAAAAGTGGACCTCTGCCGCCGCCAACGCCAAGGTTTTCCCGAGGTGATTTACTGTCAGGGCAAGACTCCCACCCAAGCCGCCACCATCTTCGCCAGCCTCGCGCAACAGGAAAATACCGTGCTGGCCACCCGAGCCACACCTGCCCATGCGAAAGCCATCCGCGCCAAAACCCGCACCGCTGTCTTCGACCCTGTCTCTTCCTGCGTTTTTCTCCGTCCCCATAAATTACCGCACCTCGGCACTGTGGCGGTCCTCTCGGCTGGCACCTCGGACGGGCCAGTAGCGGAAGAAGCGGCCATCACGGTTGAATGCTTTGGTGCCCAAGTCGAGCGGGTGCGCGATGTGGGTGTGGCTGGTTTGCACCGGCTCCTGGCCCAAGCCGCAATTTTGACTACAGCCGATGTTTTTATTGTGGTGGCAGGGATGGAGGGAGCCCTTCCCAGTGTCGTGGCGGGACTGGTGGATAAACCGGTCATTGCCGTGCCTACCAGCGTCGGTTACGGAGCCAACCTCGGCGGCATTGCCGCATTGCTGGGCATGCTGACCTCCTGCGGGAGTGGGGTGACAGTCGTCAATATTGACAACGGCTTCGGTGCCGGCTTCGCCGCCGGGCAGATTCTGCGTCTCAAAAGAGTTGCAAAAGAGTGATTGCCCTGTAAGCCTTTTGACACTATAGGAAGCTCACATGAAACTATTGACCGTTGATGACTCGAAGATGGTGCACATGCTTGTGAAAAAAGCACTCGCATCTTACGCCATTGAAGTGGTGACCGCCGGCAACGGCAAAGAAGGGGTGGAAAAAGCCACGGCAGAGAATCCCGATCTCATTCTCATGGATGTCAATATGCCAGAGATGGACGGTCTGGAAGCTCTTGCAGCCCTGCGTGCCCAACCTGAGACGGCTGGTATTCCTGTGATGCTGCTGACCGCCGATGGTGCGGCTCAGTCCATGGAACAAGCTTTCGAGAGCGGTGTCACCAAATACCTGACAAAACCCTTTGACGAGCCCACTCTCGTCACAGCGGTTGAGACGATCTTGGTGCTCGAGAAAAAGGCCTGATTCCCTCTGCTGGAATCTGGCAGCTCCAGCCACAGCTTGGCTCCATGCCATCCATACAAGTCAATGGTGTTACCCGTGAGATAAGTCAGGAGACCACTGTTGTCTGTCTGCTGAAAAGCCTGAGCCTTGCCCCCGCTGTCTGCCTAGTCGAGCTGAACGGCACAGTCCTCCTCCGATCCGACTTCCCCTCCACCACGCTCGAGGATGGTGATAAAATCGAGGTATTCCGAGTCTCTGCCGGGGGGTGATTCATCCTAAATTCCGCAGTTGAAAGTGGGCTGTCCGAGTGAAAAGAACCCTTTTTGAATTCACTTTTTAAGTGAATGGATACTCGATCTAAAAACACCCTGTTTTTAGATGTCTATGGGCAATACAATATACTGTGAAATAGTGAGATGCAAAAACACAGTCCAACTGCGCCGCAGTTGGAAAAACAGCCTTCAACTGCGGAATTTAGGTTCATTTTTGCTGCAGACGCCGTTCGACCCTGTCTGGGTTCCATCCATGGTGCCAGCAGCAGAGTTTTAGATTTTAGAGCCAAAGGCCACGAAATAGGTCGAGGCAGAAAAATCCACGAGGTTCCAGAGGATTTCGGGTTGTGATTTGAGATCAATGTTTTTGAAACGGCATAAGTCGAGCACATGCTCGAGAATGTCACGGGGAATACACCCGCGCAGGGAGCGCCCAGGCCCAATCATATACTTCTGCAAGAAAGCGGAGACGACTTCTTCCGAGTAGGGGATTCCTTTGGACTCGCTCACATTGCGCCAGATCCGTTTGAACAGGTTAACGCTCGGGTCAGAGACAGGTATTTTGTAGCGGATGCGCCGGGCAAAAGCTTCATCCACCAGATCGCTCGGATTCAGGTTCGTGGAGAAAATAATCAGTTGATCGAAGGGGATCTCAAACTTCGTGCCAGTGTGGAGAGTCAGGTAATCCACCCGTTTTTCCAAAGGTAAAATCCACCGGTTCAAGAGTTGCTTGGGCTCGATCCGCTGGCGTCCAAAATCGTCCACCATCAGGGCACCCCCGTTGGCTTTCATCTGGAATGGAGCATCGTAGTAACGAGAGTCAGGATTCCAGATCAGGTCGAGCGTCTCCAGAGTCAATTCGCCTGCCACGATGACCACAGGCCGCTTGATGAGCTTGAAGCGGAGGTCTCGCTTCATCCCGAGTCTCGGATCGGCATCATTGTGGATAGCGACATGGTTGTGCTCGTCGTAGAGGCGGATAATCTGTCCTTGCACATCTACCGCGTAAGGGATGAACAGGGATGAGCCAAAAGTGGAAACGATACGCTCGCAGAGGGAGGTCTTGCCGTTGCCAGGGGCGCCGTAGAGGAAGATAGAGTGAGCGGAGTTAACGGCAGGACCGAGGTTCTGGATGACATCATCTTCGAACTCCATCCCCTGCAGCGAGGCTCTGAGTTGGACCTCATCCACCACGAGGTTGTGAATGCTCTGCTCGTGCATCATCCGCGTATAGACTTTGAGCGATACTGGCGCAGGGCCGACATAACTGGTTTGCTGAAAATACTGGAGGGCACGGGATCTTCCGGCATCGGTAATCTGGTAGATGTAGGAGAACGAGGCCATCTCACCCTTGACGATATCTATCAGGGCCTGATCGCGGAGGCGGCGCATCACATCCTCAATCACTCCATAAAACGGGAGGCAGATACGCTCAGAAATTTCGAAGGCTGGAAGAGTGGTCGTAGTATAGAGCAGGCGTAGGATCAGACCTTCCAAGGCGAACTCAGAAATATCGAGGTCTTCCAAGCGCTTGACCTCTGGTGGGAGGAAAGTGTTGTCGTTCTCCGAGGGGATGGCGATCATAGTCTTCTCACAGTAACGCACTTCTGCCAGACTCTCAAGACCGGAAATGCAGAGGTCTATAACCTAAGTCCGACAGGCTCCTAGGCGTAGCAGGGGGTCAGCGACCCAAGGCAAGGCGTTGCGCCAAAAATTCGGGAAGACCCGCCTTGAGAATTTTATCCTTCGTGCGTTTCAAGTCGTAGTTGCACCTGCGGTGTTCGACTGTGTTGGCCACGGGGTCGTAGATGGCGTAGCAAGCTTTTTTGTTCAAGTCGCGGGGTTGTCCCACTGCACCGACATTCACCAGATAGCTCATACCGGGCTTGAACTTAAAGGTGTTTTTAACTGGGTATTCGCGGATCTCATCGCCCTTTTCAAAAATTTTTGGCACATGGGTGTGCCCGCAGAAACAGAGGCGCGTCTCTTGGAAGTTGAAATGGTATTCGGCATCGTAGGTGTCCATGATGTAGTCCCACGACGCAGGGTCGGCGAGAGTCGCATGCACTACGGTGTAATCTCCATCGCTCCAGACCAAGGGCAGATTCCGGATAAATATTTTTTGTTCTGGCGAGAGCTGAGAGCGGGAATAGAATACGCCTGCTTGGGCGACATCGCGAAAGTGTTCGAGGTCTCCATCGCGTGCGGATTCGTAGTCGTGGTTGCCGAGGAGAATTTTCAGGCAACTGAGGGCGCGCACCCGAAGAAGGCAGGCAACGGGATCCGGACCGTAGCCCACAACATCGCCAAGGCAGACGCGGCGGGTGATTTTTTGGTCGGCCATATCCTCGAGCACGGCGTCCAATGCCTCCAAGTTGCTGTGGACATCACTAAAAATTGCGATCCGCTCCGTGCTGGTTGCCATTGGTCTGAGTTAAAGGGAAAGCGACGCTTTCGTCAATATGGCATCGGTGTCGCAGAGGTGATTTTTTTGGGTGTCACTCTTTCTTTCGGAAAGTAGGTGTGTAGGGGGTTAGAGAGCTTGGGTGAGCTGCTTAAACAGGGCGGTCATATCCACGGGGCCACTGCTGTTGATCTCGATACCGCCGAAGAGCCAGTCGGCAGTCTGTGGCAAAAACGGGCAGGGACCTTGGTTCTGCAAACGGTCGGTAGTGGTGGAGTAGGAGAGAACCAGTTCGTTCTTGGCACGGGTGACGGCGACATAGAGTAGGCGCCGCTCCTCTGCCAATTCGCCTAGGTCATCCTGGGCGCGGGGGTGGGGGATCTGGAGCGAGCCAGCCCCGTAGAGCCAGACCGAATCCCACTCCAGCCCCTTGGCGGAGTGGACTGTGGAGAGGACGATGCAATCCTCTGGATGGTAGGTGCCAGTGGCGCGGCTGAGGCTGAACTCATCGAGGAAATCCTCCAGCCGCTCATCCGAATTTTCCATGGAACGCACCAGAGTATCCACAGTGGCCATGCGCTCTCCCGAGTCTTTCGGATAGTTGTGATCGAGGAGCGGTTTGATTTTCTCGAATAGAAAACGACCCTTTTCTCCCAGGGTGCGCAGGCTCCGCAGCTCGCGCAACACACTGTCCATCTCCTCGGCTGGGCCAGAGGGTGCCATGTCTCCGAACAACCCTTTTTCTCGCTCCCGCGAGAGGATGCGCTCGGCGGTGCCTTCTCCCACGCCAGGGTATTGCGTCAGAGCCCGCAGCATGGCGATGCGGTCGCGGGAGTTGAGGGAGGCCCGGAGAAAACTGAGAAAATCTTTGATCTCGGCGGCGTCGGCCAGCGTGAGTCCGCCATATTTTTTGTAGCGAATCCGGTTGCGGTTCAGCGCGATTTCCAGCGCGGTCATCAGCTTGGAGGATCGTGCCAACACGGCGATCTGTGCGGGCTTGGTGCCGGCAGCAATCTTATCGCGCATCCACCCCGTGACTCCAGCGGCCTCCTGCGTGGAGCTGTCGTAAACATGGTAGCGGATACGCCCCTCGCCTTGCCGTGCGCTTTTGAGCTGGAGCGCGTGCTCGCAGCCGACCACCACCGAGTTGGCCAAGTCGAGGATGCTTTGGAGGCTGCGATAATTTTCTTCGAGGCGCATCACGGTGGTTCCCCTGTGCTTGGCAGGGAATTCTGCTACCAACTGAGCTTCCGAGCCACGGAAGCCGTAGATGGACTGGTTCATGTCGCCGACCACCATCAGGTGCTCAGGGTCCAGATGTTCGAGGATGGCGGCATTCAGGCGGTTGTTGTCCTGCATCTCGTCCACGAGCACATGACTCCAGCGGGCACGGAGGCGCGATACTAGAGCGGGGTTCTCCTGCAAGGAGTCGCGCCAGAGCCCGAGCAGGTCGTCGTAATCCACGGCATTGGCGGCGCGTTTCAAATTTTTATACCGCTCGACCGCCATCAGTGCCGTGGCGGTTTCAACTCCAAAAATAGGATCGAGCACATCGCCGATGGGCTCCTGTTTGTTGCGTGAGAGGGAGTAGAGCGAGTGGAGTTTTGCCGGGGAGAAATTTTTTGCGCCTTGTCCGATGCCAAGCTGCTTGAGGCCGGATTTCCACACGGAGTGGCACTCGGACTCATCCAGCGTGGTGAAATTGCGGTCGGGCAACCCGAACTCAGTTGGCATCTCGCGCATGAGCATCGCTGCTATGGCATGGTAGGTGCCCACGGAGAGCTTGTCGCTATTATCCCGCTTCGGCACAGAGGAGATAAGGCGTTCCACGCGTGCTGCCATTTCCTGGGCCGCTTTGCGGGTAAAGGTGATCATGAGGATTTTCGAGCGTGGCACACCCGATTTGACCAGCCCTGCCACCCAATGAACGCTGGTGGCTGTTTTCCCCGACCCGGCACCAGCCAGCACCAACACCCTGCGGTCGCGGCAGGCGGCAACGGCGGCTTGGGCTGGGTTCAGTTTCATGCGGCTGCAGACAGTGGAGGGAAGCGGATGCTAGGTGCAACATATTTTCGCTTCGCTCTAGGCGGGAAAAAGAAAGCCTGCGTTGCAAGGGTCTGTTTTTTTGCAATACTCTTCCAGATGAATGATACCGAAAAGCTCGTGGATCGCCTGCTGGACTCCTACCGCCAGCATGGGGGCATCAACCACATTGACGGGGTCAACCTACCCTCCAAACTGAAAATCCACCATGTCACCCAAGGTCTTTTGCGCCTGCTATTCCCAGGCTTCCTAGATTGTGCGGCACTTCACTCCAGCGAACTGGAGCGCTCGACTGCCGAACAGGTGGGCGACTTGCTGGAAGACTTTCAGAACGAAATATTGAAGAGCTTGGAATTCCAGCCGCGCAAAGGCGATAACACCGCTTTATTGGAGCAGGCTACCGGCGTTGCTGCCTGGACTTTTTTTGAAAGTTTGCCCGAGATCCGGCGATTGTTGGTGACTGATGTGGAGGCGGCGTTCGACGGTGATCCAGCCGCCCGCAGCTACGAGGAAATCATCGTGGCTTACCCTTGTGTCGAGGCCATTGCCACGCAGAGAATGGCACAGGTGCTCTACTCCATGGAGATTGCTCTCATCCCCCGCATCATGACCGAGTGGGCGCACATGCGCACCGGTATTGACCTGCATCCTGGAGCCACGATTGGCGAATCGTTTTTCATAGACCACGGCACGGGCGTGGTCGTCGGAGAAACGGCGCGGATTGGCCGGCGCGTGAAAATTTATCAAGGCGTCACCCTCGGCGCAAAATCCTTCCGCAAAGACAGTGATGGGCGCGTGATCAAAGGAACTCTGCGCCACCCCACCATCGAGGACGATGTTACTATCTATGCAGGCGCGACCATACTCGGTGGAGATACTGTGATCGGTGCCCGCAGCACGGTGGCGGGCAACACTTGGCTTACCCAATCTGTTCCACCAGATTCTTTGGTCGTGTCGGTAGGACAAGAGTTAGTGATACGGCCCAAGTCCGAGATCCCAGGCGAAATAACATGGGGAGATTATCAGATTTGAAACGCTACTATCTGGACGCAAACGCCCATGCACCCCTGCTGCCCGAGGCTGCTGAGGCGTATGTCGTAGCGCTCCGGGCGGCTGTTGGTAATCCCTCGAGCACCCATACCGAAGGCAGGGCGGCGCGCGCCATCCTTGACCAGGCGAGGGACTCGGTGGCAGCCTTGCTCGGGGCTCGTTCTGGAGAGATTATTTTTACCTCGGGCGGCACGGAGTCGTGCAATTTGGGCGTGCTGGGCTTAGCTCTTGCCGCTCCTGCATCACGCCGTCATCTCATCTGTTCTGCTGTGGAACACCATGCTGTTTTGCACGCTTGCGAACATCTACGACAGCACCACGGTTTTTCCATTTCTATTCTGCCAGTGGATAACTGTGGACGCTGTTCACTGGACGCACTCAAATCGCTCGCTGGGGAGCAGACCGCCTTGGTCAGTGTGATGTCTGCCAACAATGAAGTGGGGACTCGCCAACCCGTAGCCGAGATCGGAGAGTTGTGCCGAAGCAGGGGAATACTTTTTCACACGGACGCCGTGCAGTGCGTGGGTCGCGAGCCAGTCTTGGTGCACAACCTCGCTTGCGATGCGCTCTCTGCATCAGGGCACAAGTTCGGTTCGGTGCCAGGCACCGGTTTTCTCTGGCTGAAATCAGGTGTCGCCTTGGCACCTGTCACAGTGGGTGGAGCACAAGAAAATCAACGGCGGGCCGGAACAGAAAATGCCGCCGCTGCCGCCTCTTTGGCTACTGCACTGGAGCTGTCTTTGAACCAGCACCAAGCCCCGGATCGTGCCCGCATGCATGACCAGATAGAGAACCTGTGGCAGAGGGTTGCACAGTCTGTGCCAAGCGTTATTCGCAACGGGCATCCCGAACAGCGACTCGACAACACTCTGTCCATCTGCGTGCCGGGGGCATCCAGTGAGGATGTCATGATAGCCGCTGATCTCGAGGGCCTCAGCCTTTCCAGCGGATCTGCCTGCATGGTCGGGAGCGCCTTGCCATCCCATGTATTGCTGGCGATGGGACTGGGGAGAGAACTAGCATCGTGCGCCATTCGATTTTCTCTGTCGCGCGAGCTGGAAGAAGACGAGGTGTCCGAAGTGGTAGCTCGTTTTGCACGGGTCATAACTAGAGTCAAGGGGTGAGCCTACCTTCTCGCTGAAGAGTTGGTCAGATTTCACAAGTCTGCGCGGGGTCTGCCATGGAGCCGGAGTCCTGCATGATAGCAAAGAAGATATGTAACCCAGATTATGCAATAGCGCGAGAAGGATGCAGATGCGAGGCGCAGGCTCGCC
>DYRQ01000136.1 GCA_020718645.1 Verrucomicrobium spinosum | reverse complement strand
TAACTAGCCTCGCCGTTCGCCCCTTCGTCCGGGCCTATCACTTCCCGAATTTCCAGCTTCCCTTTGCCGGGCATTGTGTCAGATTGCGTGCTGATGTCCCGACGCATTTCGGCTACTGTTACTGTCAAAGATTTTTTCACCAACCATGCTGGCACGCTACACCTGCAACTGGCAGCCGGTGTCGGTGGTCTCGACCGTCGGATTCTCCAAGGCTCAGTCAACAGGCCTGGCCTAGCTTTGGCCGGGTTTTACGGCTCCTTTGCCAACAAGCGCGTGCAGGTCATCGGGCGACACGAAGTCTCTTATCTCAACTCTCTCACTGCCTCGCAACAGCGCGAAAGCATCAAACTTTTTTTCGCCTCCAAAATACCCTGTGTCGTCTTTGCCCGGAGCATCAAGCCCCCAAAAATTTTTCTCCAAGAGGCCGAAAACTACGCCGTGCCGGTCTTCACCTCTCCACTCATCACCATGCGGTTGGTGAACTCGGCCACGATCTGCCTCGAACTCGATTTTTCCCCCGCAGCGAGCGAGCACGGCAGCATGGTGGACATCCAAGGCGTTGGAGTCATGATCCGTGGTAAAAGCGGCATTGGTAAAAGCGAGGCCGTGCTGGGTCTCATCGAACGCGGTTACAGTCTTGTGGCCGACGATGTGTGTAAATTTCGGCTCATCGAAGGCAGAGAAATTGTAGGCACCTCCGCAGACCTGACCCGGCATCACATGGAAATCCGAGGTATCGGCATCATCCATGTCGGCTCCATGTTCGGGGCTGGCAGCGTCCGGCTGGAGAAGAACCTAGATCTAGTCGTTACCTTCATGACTTGGGAGGAAGCCGAGGCCACCGGCATAGACCGAACAGGCATAGATCAAAAATATTACGAAATACTTGGCATCCGCTTGCCACATGCCATAATCCCCGTTCGTCCCGGTCGAGATATGGCTCGATTAGTCGAGGTCGCGGCTCTGGATGAAAAGCTGAAACAGATGGGACAGAACTCAGCAGTAGAATTTAACAGGAAACTGATATCATTAATGCAGGTAGGCTGAAATCATGGGCAAAACAACCGAACAAACCAAAAAAAGCATCAAAGAGCTAGTGATCTTAAACAAGCTCGGGATGCATGCGCGCCCTGCCGCCATGTTTGTCAAAACCGCCAACAAACACACCTGCGAAATCTGGGTGGAAAAAGATGGCGAAGAGGTGAACGGCAAAAGCATCATGGGGCTCATGATGCTGGCTGCGGGCTGCGGGTCCAAAATCCGCGTCACGGCAGACGGGGAAATGGCTCTCCAAGCGCTCGATGAACTGGAGGCACTTGTCAAACGCAAGTTTGACGAGGACTAGGATTATGCGCTTGGAGACCGATTCCGCATCCCAGGAGTTCCGTGTCTCTGGCATCCCCGCATCCCCTGGTTTCGCCATCGGCCCCCTCTGGATTTACGAGAAAGGCGAGGTCACTCTCGACCATTACGAAATCTCCGAAAACCAAATCAAAAGCGAAATCGAGCGTCTCGAGTCGGCCATACAAAAAACACGAGAGCAGCTCCAGTCCATCCAGCAGGAAGTCAGCGAGAGCATCGGCGCCAAGGACGCTGAAATTTTCGAGGCCCACATCCTCGTCCTCGAAGACGCCGCCGTTCTGGCTGCGGTCAACAAACAGCTCAACCTGAAAAAACTCAACATCGAGTGGGTTTACCACCATGTCGTCGAACAATACTCCGATGCCCTCGCCGCTCTCGCAGACCCCTACCTGAGCGAACGCGCTGCCGATGTCCGAGATGTCGGCAAACGAGTGCTCCAGAATCTTTCCAGCGGCGCGCAAAACCCTTTTGAGAAAATCTCCGAGCCCTGCATCATCGTCGCCCGCGATCTCACCCCCTCCGACACTGCCCAGCTCCCGAGGGACAAAGCCCTAGGCTTCGTCACCGATATCGGCAGCAAAACCTCGCACTCGGCGATCATGGCTCGCTCCATGAACATTCCGGCCATCGTCGGACTCGACTCCCCACCCCATCGCCTCCACTCAGGCATGCGCGCCATCCTCGATGGTATCCACGGCACACTCATCCTCAACCCCACCCCAGAGACTGAAGCCGAGTATGGTGCCGTGGAAACCCGCCACGAGGAACTCGAGCTCAAACTCGAGTCTCTCAAAAATACCCGTGCCGTCACCCTCGACGGCAAGACGATTTCCTTGGCTGCCAACATTGAAATGCTCGGAGATATCCCCTCCATCCTCGAGAGTGGTGCCGAGGGCGTCGGCCTTTTCCGCACAGAATTCCTGTTCGCCAACAAGCCCGCACTACCCACAGAAAACGAGCAATACGAAATCTACGCCGCCGCTGCGCGTGCCGTAAAACCCCACCCCATCATCCTGCGCACTCTGGATATCGGGGGCGACAAACTCATGGTGCCTTACTTGGCCCACCAAGAACCCAACCCTTTCCTCGGTGTCCGCGCCATCCGTCTCTGCCTCTCCCACCCAGAACTCTTCCGCACCCAACTCCGCGCCATGCTCCGCGCTGCCTTCGAGGGCAATGTCAAAATCATGTATCCCATGGTCTCTGGAGTCGAGGAAGTCCGCACGGCCAACGCCATGCTCTACGAGGAGCTGGCTCGCCTGAAACAAGCCGGCACCTGCGTGCCAGACCAGATCGAGATCGGTGCCATGATCGAGATTCCCTCTGCCGCTCTCACTGCCCATATCATCGCCCGTGAAGTCCAGTTCTTTAGCATTGGCACCAACGACCTCATCCAATACACCATCGCTATAGATCGCGGCAACGAGAAGCTCGCCCACCTCTACCAGCCCACCCACCCTGCCATCCTCTGTCTGCTCGACAAAATCACCGCTGCCGCCCGCGACAATGGTATCTGGTGTGGTGTCTGCGGTGAGATGGCTGGCGAATTCGTCTTAGTGCCCCTGCTCATCGGCCTTGGGGTCGCAGAACTCAGCGTCGGTGCTGCTGCGGTGCCTCGCATCAAGAAAGTCATCCAGAGCGTCTCTTACCAAGAAGTCAGTGAAATGGCTCAAAGCCTGCTCCTCGAACCCTCGGCGGCTACCATCCTAGCGCGTCTCGAACAGTTCGCTCGAGAGCGGTTCCCTGACCTGTTCGAGTAATCTGACAAAACAGCTACTGCGGATACGAGGAGACTCCGCCCCGCCCAGTCACATCACACGCACCATTGGATTCTCCGTCTTCGTTGCAAGACAAGCATCGCAAGCTGCATTGAGAGTGGGAAAATGAACCCAGATTATGCAATTGAAAACATGGGGAACTAAGGAAAGTCTGCTTTATTAGGTGGTTGAGGAGAAAACGAGCTGAAATCCAGATCACCAAAGTGGTGAACGAAATCTAGCGGCAAAACGAGCAAAGTTTTCAACCCAGATTTTGCATTAGACACCATGTTTTCTACTGATGCAGAGCTAAAAACACCCGAAACATCATTACCCATTTGGTGAATATAACACATTGATTAAGAAACGAATCAGGGTTTTGATTTCTAATGCTTTGCATTAGAAACTGAAGAACGCAGCCCTTCCTAATGCAAAATCTGGGTTCAATCCTAACGGATAGCCGGGCAGCCTCGGCTGTTTATGATGGCGCCTCTGCTTGATTGCTCGGGGATGGCAGAAGTTCACTACAGCGGCACCACATAAGAACAGGCGAGCCTGCGCCTCGCACCTGCACCCATCGCGCTCTATTGCATAATCTGGGATGAAAAATAAAACCGGAGTCAACGGGACTCGAACCCGCAACCCCTACCGTGACAGGGTAGTGCTCTAACCAATTGAGCTATGACTCCGTTAGAGCCACCTACCATGCGCTTATTTTTTTTCTCTGGCAACACTTTTTTTTATATTTCCACACCACCCTGTTGCCGCAAAAATTTTGACTCCAAGGGAGAGGCAGAGAGGAGGCAAAGAAGTGGGCGTTGACTCAAAATAGATGACACCGAAAAAATGAGAGTAGGAGATGAGTCAAAAAGTTCGCAAAGAAGGGCTAGCGACAAAGCCCTCGCTGCCGGTGTCGAACAGTGGCTTGCCGACATGTTACCCCTTGTGAACCCGGAATCATCAATAGAACCAGCTTTCTCCGAAATAGATCTAGCTTCCAAAAATACAGAACTAGTTACACATTTGCATAACTAATTGTATCCGCGAAAGAAACGGCTTGCAGAAATAGGAGCTGGGGACTTCCTCGACAGAATAGAGGAGCTGCTGTGCCTCTAGGAAACCCAGATCCCAGATTATGCAATTAAAAACATGGGGAACAAACGAAGGTCTGCTTTATTAGGTGGTTGAGGAGAAAACGAGCTGAAATCCAGATCACCAAAGTGGTGAACGAAATCTAGCGGCAAAACGAGCAAAGTTTTCAATCCTAACGGATAGCCGGGCAGCCTCGGCTGTTTATGATGGCGCCTCTGCTTGATTGCTCGGGGATGGCAGAAGTTCACTACAGCGGCACCCATGAGAACAGGCTAGCCTACGCCTAGCAGCGACACCTCACTCTCGCAACTGCGGGAA
>DYRQ01000135.1 GCA_020718645.1 Verrucomicrobium spinosum | reverse complement strand
TTCATAGTAGGTGAACTGTGCAGAAGGGGCAAGCCGCCGTCGTGACGCTCGGAAATACACCGAATGTGACAAAACAAAACGGCCAGAGGTCATGGTCAAGCAGTATGGCCAATCCTATGTCCAAATTCAAATGCGTCACACCACTATTTTCTGCAACATATTCATTTCTGCAACTTCCAACTCCACCCTCTTGAGTTAACCGGACACTAGTGTCAAAATATATTGAAAAGCCAATTGACCTGCCAGCTTGTAGCCTTATTTTCGCAGTCAGTGAAGCAAACCAGCTCCAAGCTCGGACAGTTAATCAAAAAGATGTCGGACATCCCTCATCTGGCATCTCGTCTCAACTTGGCTCCGGTTGCCAAGGCGATCGAGGGTCAGATCAAGGGAGTCGAAGATGATATTCGCGCACAAACCGCGGTCTTTGATCCTGCCTTAGTTGGCTATGCGCAATATGTTTTCGACAACCGGGGCAAAGGGATCCGCGCTGCGCTCTGCCTGCTGAGCGGCGGTATTTATGGGGCTGTATCCGAGCAGCATGTCCGTGCGGCTACTATCTTGGAACTGATCCATTTGGCCTCCCTCGTCCACGACGATATCTTGGATAATGCCGACCTGCGTCGCGGCATGCCCACAGTCCGAGCCAAGTGGGGCCCTGAAGTGGCTGTTCTGCTGGGCGACTGCCTGTTCGCCCACGCCATGACTCTCTGCTCCGGGTTCGAAACCACCAGTGTGGCCCGTGCAGTCTCCGAGGCTGCCAACGGCGTTTGCCAAGGCGAAATCCTCCAGACTCAAAAGCAGTTCGATCTCGGTATGAGCATCCCAGAGTATCGTAAAATTATTTCCATGAAGACTGCCGCCCTTTTTTCCGTGGCGTGCCGTTTGGGTGCCCAGATTTCTGGGGCTCCGTCTGACCAAGTGGAAAATATCTCTCTCCACGGTGAGAAGCTGGGGGTGGCTTACCAGATGTATGATGATCTCCTTGATTTTGTCGGTATAGAAAACAGCACAGGCAAGACCCTGGGCACCGATCTCGGTAAAGGTAAATTCACCCTCCCCGTGCTGATCTACATGGCCAGAGCGAAGGATGCTGCGGCTGAAAAGGCTCGGGCTGTGCTCTTGCACGGTGATGAGGCTGGGCGTATTGCCTTCATCCAAGAACTTCATATCGGCGGCGCTTTTTCTGCCTCGGTGGAGATGGTGCGAGCCGAACTCACAGAAGCTGCCGCATTGATCGAGGGTATGCCCAAAAACTCTTATTCACAGGCGATAGGTCAGATGTCAGCCCTGCTGGCTAGACACCTCGAAGAGTTTCTGTGCCCTTCACAGGAGTAGTGTAATTCTCCTGCTCTTCTGGGCTGACGCGGCTCAGCTCAGCACGGTGAGTGTTCCACTGGTCACCCCAAATTGATTCGCCGCTTTCACGCGGGTAAGGAGTTCTTTGCCCTCTGTTTTACCGTCCAAGAGAGCGCGATAGGCCGTGAGGATGGCACGGGTTTCTTCAGCGGATTCTCCCAGTAGTTCCACGCGGAAATGGCGTGCGCCGAGAGTTGAGAAATCAGCGTGATATTGAGCCCCGCTTTGTGCTTTTTGGTGGAAGAGAGTGTTGCGGCAGCCGACATCGGCATGGAGCGGGTGCTCAGCTCCCACGCGGTCGCGCAGGGTGACACGGTGTTTTTCACAGGGTCGCCCGCAGTTGGTGTGGTCCGTGCCATCAGATAAAAAAGCGGCAAAGACGCAGTGCTCCATGTGAAACATCGGCATGTGCAAATGCAGGGCGATTTCAAACCAAGCGGGAGGAGCGGCACGCAGCAGGTCGCACACTTGAGCCGCGTTCAGATCGGCAGAAATGGTGATCCGTTCCAGCCCCGAGGCGATGAGATGTTCGGCAGTCCATGCGTTGGCACAGTTGAGCGTGAAGTCGCCTACAGCATGCAGTCCTGACTGGCGAAAGTGCGAGATTCCTCCCAAGTTGCGAACGAGCACGCCGTTGGGTGAACAGCTTTCGATCAGACGGAAGAAACCCTCTTCCCCAGCTTTTTGAATGCGGGGAGTAGCGAGGTAGATAGGTGGAGTAGTCGGTGTGCGGAGGGACTGGATAGCTTCTTTGTATCGGCGGATATCCTCGAAATCGAGAGTGAGGCTATTGGCACCAGTAGCCACGGCAGCCCGTGCTTGATCCACGGTGCGGCAGAGTGCGTGCAGGTGTGGGAGCGGCGGTGTAGCCCGTGCTGTGAGAGCAGATTCTTCCCGCGTAAAAACGAGTTGTGGCGCGGGGGCGTGCGAGGTGGAGGGAGGTGCCGAAGTGTCAAACTTGTCGAGGCTCTCCACTAAAGTGCGGCGCATCCGATTCAATTCGGAGAGTGGCAGCATGACAGGGTCTTCCATCTCGAGTGTCAGGGAAGCTAGCGAGTATGCGGTGCCCCCAAGTCTGCCGAGCTGTTGAGTCAGTGTCTCAGAGTCCAGAGGTCTCTTGTCGGCTGGTGCAAGAGGCAAGGAGGATTGCACTTGTGTAGAGCGCTGACCGCAGACGACGGTAAGAGTGAGGGGAGAACCTGCACAACCGGTTGCGGTGATGTGTAGTGGCAAGGGTTTCGGTGGAGGCTCTTGAGCGAAGGTTTTTTTCCACTCTTTATCCAAAGCCGGATCATCGGTTTTCCAGATTCGTGTGCCGGGCGGAACGAGGTGGAATCGAATCCTGTTTCTCTCGAAATAGAGCTTGTCGCCACGAATTTCGTAGAGGCGCCCGCCCTGCTCGCGGTCGGTATTGCCACCCGTGTCGAAGACGAGACCATCGCCAGGTGCAACGGGGCAGGAGATGTCGGCGCGGACATGGTCGTTGGCGACCGAGCGCACGGTGCCAACAAAAGCCCCTCGTTTCTTGCCGAACCGGGCATGGACAAGCTTTTGGTGGTTCACCCCCTTGAGCCATCCCGTATCGAGTCCTCTCGAAAACGCCATCTCCAGCTCATACCTTTTTCGAGAGATTTCTTCACCGGAGAGAGAAGTGCGAGCGCCGGTGGCGGCATCTATCGCCATGCGGTAGGCGCGGGTGACGGCGGCGACATATTCGGGAGATTTGAGGCGGCCCTCGATCTTGAAACTAGCGATGCCGAGGGCTGTGAGTTCCGGGATCAACTCGAGTGCGGCAAGGTCTTGTGGGGAGAGGAGGTAGCGACGGTCGCCGAGGTTTTGGTCGTGCCCGTCCACGACAAGTGTGTAAGGCAGACGGCAGGCTTGGGCGCATTCGCCTCGGTTGGCGCTGCGCTGGCCGAGGGTTTCGCTGGTGAGGCATTGCCCCGAGTAAGCCACGCAGAGAGCACCATGCACGAATACCTCGAGTGGCACACGGTGTTGGTCATGAAATTTGCGCAACTCGCGCACGGACAATTCTCGGGCGAGCACGGCGCGGGAGATACCGAGGTCAGCGGCGAAGTCGAGACCCTCCGGAGAGGTGATGGTCATCTGGGTAGAAGCATGGATTTCCACAGACGGGCAAACTTGTCGAGCCAAGCGACAGATGCCGAGGTCTTGCACGATCACGGCATCAGCGTGGGCGGCTTCGAGCTGGGATAACAGTCGGGTGGCTGAAGAGAGTTCCGACTGAAAGACGAGGGTGTTGAGGGTGACAAAACCGCGCAGCCCTCGGGCGTGAAGCCACTCAAAGATGGCAGGGAGTTCGGTGTCTCGAAAATTATCAGCTCGGAGTCGGGCGTTGAAATGTTGGACACCAAAATAGACTGCATCAGCACCATTAGCAGCCGCAGCGTGGAGGCACTCCCAATCGCCAGCCGGGGCGAGCAATTCGGGTGCGTGGGTGGGTAAAGAGTCGTCGTGAGTGGCGGTTGTCAAAGTCGCTGGCGCTAGGTGTCGGGGGAGCCAAGCAAGTTGGTGGCTTAGGAATGAGTAGGCTGGTTACCAGGTTTCCATTTGATATTGCAGCCGATGCTCGGTTTTTGGGGTGCAGTAATGGGCTGTCCTGAGAGCGTAGCGTCGAGGGCGACCCTGAGGTCGCGACCGGTGGGAGTGATGCCATTGCTCGGGCGGGCGGAGTCGAATTGGCCCCGGTAAACCAGTTTCATGCTGCGGTCGAAGAGGTGGAAATCTGGCGTGCAGGCAGCCTTGAAAGCCTTGGCCACCTCTTGGGATTCGTCGTAGAGATAGGGGAAAGAGTAGCCGAAAGCGCGCTTGTCCTCTGCCATTTTTGTGGGGCTGTCATCGGGGTAAGCCACGGCATCGTTGGAGCAGATCGCAACAAAAAACACCCCTTGCCGCTGGTAATCGTAGGCAAGACGAGCCAGCTCGGATTTGAGCAGTTTTACAAACGGGCAGTGGTTGGAGATAAACGCTACAACCAAAGCCTTGCAAAACTGGAAATCGGCGGAAGAAACAGTCGTGCCATCAGTATCAGGAAGACAGAATTCGGGCAGGGGAGTGCCCAAGGGGAGCATGGTAGATTCTACAGCAGACATGGGTTTAAGCTAACCTCTGCCGAGCAAAGTGCAATAAGTGATATGATTCAGCCTGCTAAAAGTCACAATGCCATCAGGCTCTGGCGATAGTGCTCCAAA
>DYRQ01000049.1 GCA_020718645.1 Verrucomicrobium spinosum | reverse complement strand
TCTTTATGCCCGCCTCTCTACTCTACCATAATCTGGGTTTATAGCAGCGGTTCGTGATTCGAATTCGGAGCTTTTGTTGCGGTGATGAGCCTTGTAGTTTGTCGCTGTGAGAATCGCAGCTTTTACCAATGATCTAGCGAGTTTGGCGCAGATACGCGTGCTCGCCCCTCTGAAAGTTCTCCAAGCTCAGGGGTTGGCTACTTTTCAGGTTTTTCCACGGGGCGCCGATCACCTTTTTCGTCCCGCAGATTTCGATGTTGCGCTGCTGCAACGCATCGAAGATCCAGGTCGTATTCAAGTGGCTTCTCAGTTCACCTCGCAGGGGGTCAAAGCGATCTATGAATTAGATGACCTGCTCTGGCAGCTTCCCGCGTCGAACCCTTACCATAATATCATCCGTGGTCTTGGCATGATGGAGACCATGGATGCGCATATTGCTGCTTGTGATGCTTGTGTGGTGACGACACCGCCTTTGGCGGATTTTCTCACTGCCCGGGGCAAAAAAACTTTTGTTCTCCCGAACCAGATTGATGAAACGCTCTTTCGACTCACGCCGCCGGTGCCTCTGGCGCAGGGGGCAAAAATCAAAATTGGCTATGCGGGTTCGATCACGCACTTGGAGGATATTCAGCCTGCGATTCCAGCTATGCTCAAGTTATTGCAGATGTATCCAGAGCGCGTGGAGCTGGTCTTCGTGACTTGCATCCCTCCGGGTTTGGAGCAGGTGCCGGGTGTGCGTTGCGTGACTTGTCCCAACAGTCTCGATGCTTATGCGCGGGTGCTCTGCAAGCTGCGCTTGGACATCGCGGTGGCACCGATTGCGCGGCATGATTTCAACGACTCGAAAAGCGATGTGAAATTCATCGAATACGCGGTGGCTGGGGCGGCTCCAGTCTGCTCAAATTTTGGTCCTTACCAGAGGGTGGTGCGGCACGGTGAGACAGGGGTGCTCGTGGGAGAAGAGACGCCGCAAGCGTGGTTTGACGCCCTTCGTCTGTTGGTGGAAGACGATGTGGTGCGAGAGAGGATCCGTGCCACTGCCTACGCCTATGCGGCTGGCGAGCGCACCATGAGCCGCAACGCTACGAAGTGGCTCGAAGTCTTCCGCACGGTGTGCGGATTGTCTGAGCTGTAGTTTTTCTTAACAGACCTCCTGCCACCGACAGGGTGCGTTGGCAGGAGGGTGTGAAGAAGTGAGGTGCTGGGTTCGGCCTTATTTCTTTGCAGCCATCCGCTCGTCGAACGAAGGATCGGACCAGCGTTTTTTCAGGGCAAAAGCCGCGCTCTTGGGTTGGCGTTCGCGTGTGAAGACACCTTTGCGGTTGCCGTTTACGCGGGTGATGCCCTGTTTGGTGGCGAAGTCGGCGAAGTTCCAGACATGTTCACCGATCACGAAGTCGCACGCATCGAAGGCCTCGTGGTTGCAATCGAGGAATTTGATCTGGTATTCCTCGCTAAAGATGACAGGGGGATCCATGTGGAGACCTTCGACCGTGTCAGCGCCATACTCGGTGATGATCACTGGTTTTTTGAAGTTCTTATACCAGGCTTTCAGCTCGGCGATCATGGAGGGGGCGATCATCGTCCAGCGTCCGGGGTGCCAATACCAACCGTGGTAGCGGTTGACGCAGACTACATCGTAGAGATCGCAGGTGATGTCGGTGGTGGGGGTGGTGCAGACGACGCCGGTGACGGGGCGTTTGCAGGGGTCGGCTTTGCGGGTGGCTTCGATGACGGCTTGGAAGTAAGGGCGGGAGCCTTCTTCGTCTGTGCCGGCCTCGTTTTGAACACTCCACATGACGACACAGGCGTAGTTTTTGTCGCGGCGAATGAGGTCTTGCATGACTTCAATGTGGTGGCGTAGCAATTCGGGATTACCGCCCTTTTCTGGGATGAAAAACTTGGTTGTCTTACCGAAAAATTGGAGTCCTACGGCGGGAGATTCGTCAATAACAACGAGTCCATCGCGGTCGGCCATCTGCATGAACTCCTCGCTGTAGGGGTAGTGGGAGGTGCGGGCGGAGTTGGCACCGATCCAGCGCATGAGGTTGAAGTCTTTGACATTCAGCGCGTGATCGAGAGCTTTGCCGCGAATGCTGGCGTCTTCGTGTTTTCCGAAACCTTTGAAGTAAAAAGGTTTGCCGTTGATGTAAAAGCGTTTGCCTTTGATCTGCACCGTGCGGATGCCTACGGGGAAACGGTAAACATCGAGGAGGACTCCGGCTTTGGAGACGAGCTTGGCCTCCAGCGTGTAGAGGTAGGCGTTGCCGGGTTCCCAGAGGCGGGCTTTGAGAATTTTCAGCGTGGCGTTGGCACCGGAGCCAGTGGCCACGGTATTGCCTGTGTGGTCGCGGGCGGTCCATTCAACAGTGTGGGGAGTGGAGCCGCTGGTTTCGATGGAGCATTTCAGTGAGCCGGTGGTGCCTTGGACAGAGGGGACAGTGGTGATGTCGGCGATGTAGGTGGCGGGGACGCGGCAGAGGCGCACGGGGCGATGCAGGCCCGCATAGTTGAAGAAATCGTGTTGGATGTCCTGCCAGGTGATCGTGCCCCAGGCATGTTTCTCAGTCTTGATTTCGCCGGGGGGCAGGATGGTGTAGTCGAGGATGTTGTTCACGCAGATGACGAGCTTGTTCTCGCCACCGTAATTGGCCGACTCGGTGATGTCGGCTTCGAAGGGGAGGTAGCCACCTTTGTGTGAGGTGATTTCTTTGCCGTTGAGCCAGACGGTGCCGCGGTGGCAGGCTGCGTCCACGCGCAGGTAAACGCGGTCGCCTTTCCAGGAGGCAGGGACGAAAACAGGGCGCTGATACCAGACATCGCCGACATGGTCGCGGAGGGCTACATCTTGGGAGACATCGTTGTAGCTGGAGGGGACGGCCATCATTTGGGATTCGCTCCATTGGCCGAGGTGCCATTTTTCTTTGCGACCAACGCCTTTCGAGTCGGGTCTGAAGTTCCAGATGCCGCTGAGGTCTTTGGCCTCGCGGGTTTCGGTTTCGAACGGATACAGGCTCATAGTGTCGGACTATTATGCGAGAATAACTCACATTTTGCAAGACAAGCCCGTGGGAGAATGACGGCAGTGTGGGAGGACGGTGAAGTCAGGAGTTAGAGGAGGCGATACCAGTTATTGCGCTGGCGGGGTTCGAATCCCTGCTCGGCAATGAGCGAGCGCATTTGATCGAGTTCCATGCGGAAGGTGGTGCCGGCTTGGGAGACGACATTTTCTTCCATCATGAGCGAGCCAAAATCATTGGCGCCGTATTGGAGGGCGACTTGGCCGATGCTGGGGCCTTGGGTGACCCAGGAGGCTTGGATGTTGTCGAAGTTATCGAGGACAATGCGGGCGAGCGCCTGCATGCGCAGGTATTCGGCAGAGCCGGTTTTGTCGAGTTTGAGCCGGGTGTTTTCAGGCTGAAAAGTCCAGCAAATGAAGGCCGTGAACCCGTGGGTTCTGTCCTGCAAATCGCGCAGACGGAGGAGGTGTTCGATACGGTCTTCCACCGACTCGACATGCCCAAACATCATCGTGGCACTGGAGTGGATACCGAGCTTGTGAGCAGTCTCCATGACATGGAGCCAAGTGTCGGCGCTGCATTTCCTAGGGGCGATACGCTGGCGCACAGGATCTACGAGGATCTCGCCACCCGCGCCTGGGATGGAGCCGAGACCAGCGTCCCTGAAGCGGGTGAGCAACTCCTCCAGAGGCATGGCGAATACGCGCGTAAAATGGTCGAGTTCCGGAGCCGAGAAACCGTGGATGTTGATCTGTGGGAATCGCTCGCGAATGGTGCGGAGAAGATCGAGGTAATACTCGATGCCCAGAGAGGGATGGTGTCCGCCTTGCATGAGGATTTGCGTGCCACCGATGGCGGCCAGCTCGGCAATTTTCTCGCAGACTTGCTCGGGGGTGAGCACATAGTGATCGGGATCTTTTTCCGTGCGGTAAAAAGCGCAGAACTTGCAATAGACATCGCAGACATTGGTGTAATTGATGTTGCGGTCAATGATGTAGGTCACGATCTGGTCGCCGCGCCCGCCGTAGTGGGGCTGCTTCTTGAGTCTGCGCCGGTGGTCGGCCAAGGCTCCAAGCTGGGGCAGGGGCAGGCGGTAAAGATCGGAGGCCTCGGCGGGGGAGACCCGCGTGCCTGAGAGGACTTTCTCTGCCAGCTCCTGCGCCGCTCCGGTCATATCCATTCGAGTTCGAGGAAACCTTCGAGCAGCTTGAGATCAATCAGCTCGCGTTGGAAGAGGGCGATGCTCTCTTTTTCGGGTTTGCCGAGGTTGTAGCTGATATTTTCCGTCAGGTATTTGATCTCGTCTTCGTCCTTGGCGTAGGTGGCGATTTTTTTCATGCCCTGTTTTTTGGCGTTGCGTATTGCTAGGGCAATGGCCTCTGGTTCTGAGAAGTCGGGAGAGATGGCCCAGACTGCAAAGACGAAGGGGAGGCGGCGTCTGTCGTGCCAGGCGCGAGCCAAGTCGAGCACGCGCACATTCGGGTATTTCTTGCGGAACTCCAGAGCGCGGTCGCCGATTAATAGCTGGGCATCAGACATGTCGCCATCTTGCGCCCATGTGATCTGGCGCCCGTAGTCGCGTTCCATGATGAGCTGACCGAGGAGCACGGAGGTTTTGGATTGGTTATCCATTGAGATGGTTTTTATCTCGTAGAGAGGCCGGGCGTAGGCGATGATGACAGACTTCACCATGCGGGGCGAGGCGATGGCCACGCCATCCACGAGATTGTAGCCGGGGTGTTCGAGGACTTCGGCCAAGGGGACGAGAGCGGCATCGAGCGAACCGTTGCGGAGCATTTCTGCCAGCCGTGCGGGTGGGTGGTATTCGACATGGGCTAATCCTTCGACGAGGGGTTTGCCGTTGAGGTAGGGGACACTTCCGATTCTTGCGTTCATGATATTTTATTTTCTGGGGCGGGGGTGATTGGGCAGTAGTGGCTGTCCCGTTGGACGGGAGAGCGCCCAGCTTCGGCAATGAGCTTGCGGAGCTGCGGCTCAGTCATGGCGGCGGGGCTTTTGGCTCCTGCCATGTGAAAAATTCTCTCGTCCATAATAGTTCCGTGTAAATCGTCTGCGCCGTAATTCAAGGAGACTTGTGCGAGGGCAGGTCCAAGCCCAACCCAATATCCTGTGAGGTGGGGTATGTTGTCGAGTGCCAAGCGTGAGGTGGCGATGACGCGCAAATCCTCAAATCCCGAGCAGCGAGGGATGCCGGTGAGAGCGTTGTCTTCTGGTTGGTAGGGTAGGGGAATAAAGCCGGTGAAGCCCCCGGTCTCGTCTTGCAGACGGCGCAGGCGGTCGAGGTGGTCAGCTCTTTGTTCTGGAGTTTCCACATGCCCGTAGAGCATGGTGCAGGTGCTGCGTCCGCCCATGCCGTGCCAGAGGCGGTGAACCTCCAACCATTCGTCGGCAGATTCCTTGCCCCGGCAGAGAGTGTCGCGCACAGAGGGATCAAAAATTTCAGCTCCTCCGCCGGTCAAAGAGCCTAAGCCGTGCTCGCGCAAGAGGGCGAGAGTCTGTGCGATTGGCATTTTAAAAACGCGATCTGCCAAGTGGCGGATTTCAATGGCGGTGAACATTTTGAGGTGCAGAGCCGGTGCTGATTGGCGCAGGGCGTCCAGCATGGACAGATAGAAATCTTGTTTCAAGGTCGGGTGCAGCCCGCCCACGATATGGAGTTCGGTGGCACCTTCTTCGCTAGCCTGCCGTGCGAGGTCGGCGATTTCTTCTACCGTGTGCTCAAATGCGCCAGCCTCGTTTTTTTTTCGGGCGAAGGCGCAGAACTGGCAACTGAGCAGGCAAATGTTCGAGTAGTTGATGTAGCGGTTGCGGACAAAGGTGGCGTTATCGCCATTGAGACGCCTTCTCACAATGTCTGCCAGCAGCCCGACGGCGTTCAGGTCCGAACAGCGAAATAGGCGTGCAATCTGCTCAGGGCTGACGCGCTGAAACGAGCGGATTTTCTCCGCTACATCAGCTAGGCCAGCACGCTCAAAAAGTATCTGCATTGGTTAGGAATTAAGCAGCATGGGGTGATTCTACGGAAAATCCACACCAAACCCTCACGCACGGCATCAAACTTACGATTCACAGGAACTGATGCGGCAAGCTGATCCACCTGAGACTGTCAGAAGCGAGCTGAGTTCGACAGGCTCCTTGAGAAGAGTGGTCTGTGTCAGGGCTTTGTAGAACTATCTTGAGCCATGTTGCCGCTGCCAGGTGGCGAGGAGATTGTGGATGATCTCAGCTTTGGGGTTTTCGCAGATTTGGCCCGGTTCCATGCGGATGCCGTAACGCTGGCCCAGGGTGAAAGGGCTGTCGGGGCCGTTGATGGCGACGGCAGGGTTGGAGGGTCGGAACCCATGGATGAGGGAGGTCTTCTGCACGGGCTCGGAGAGCAGGTAATCCACGAATGCCGACGCGGCAGAGCGTTGGGCAGGGGAGCTCCATGGGACATCGAGGATGTAGGCGGGGTTATCGTTCCAGATGTTGTAGTGCGGGTAGGCTACGCGGAGTTCGCCCCAGCGGCCTTCTGCGTTTTTGAGGTAGTCAATGACGGCGCTTTCGTAGAGGAAGAGGGCATCGTAAGTGGAGGGTCCTTTGAGAACCATTTCTTTCATCATGTTCCCGGTGCTGTTGGAGAGACCCGAGACCCCGCGTTGCACAGAGGTGAGCCAAGATTGGAATTTGGGATCTAAGATATCCTTCATGGCCAGCGTCTTGGTTTTCGCGTGGTAGGAGTGCGCCATGAGGCAGAGCGTGGCGAGCCCGCTGTTGGATTCATTGGGGTGGGTGTGGCCAAATTTGAAAAGCCCCCACTCGGGCTTGGCGGCGATGCCTTGCCATCCACTGGGTTCCTGCAATGCCTCTGCGACGGTCTGGAAGCTCAACTCTTTGTAGCGAGCGAGGAAAGCCTCGTGGCGTTCGGCCCACATCACGAAGACCATCGGTGTCAGAGCGAGGGATTCTTGGCGTAGGATGGGGGCGCCCGAGTGTCTGGTGCTCCATTCACTGAGAAACACATCCTGATAGAGGCTGCTGGCGGGAGTCCAGAGGTGGATGCGTGTATCACCATTCAGAACCGCGTTAGCTCCTTCGATAGAGCCCAGAGGGATAAGATTCACCTGGATGCGTCGTCCTTTCGGAGTCTCGGCAAAAGAGGCGACAGCACTCTCGAGCCAGCGCCTTTTCTCAGTCCCGTAAGCCACGCCTATTTCGACCTTGCCGCCCTGCGGGGGAGGTGTCTCTCCAGAGACATTAGGGGCGGTGCTCGAGGAGGAGGGCAACTGGCTCAAGTAAGGCTTGGCAAAACGCCAGGCTCCAACAGCACAGGCGATGACCAGTAGGGTCAGAGCAATTTTTCCAGCGGGTGTGGGGCGGAGTGAAGAGTCCATAGGGTGGTCGTTCGTATTGTGGCGGTATTAGAAAAAGGTGGCGATATCGCGGAAGACTTGGCGAATATTTTGCGGCGTGCCTTCGTAATGGCGAGCCTGTGTGGCCTCTGCAATCTGTTTGAGCACAGAACCGTTGGCGCCTGAACCGTAGCCAATGGTGAAAATACGGGTGGACTGGCGCTCGTTGTCTGCAGTGATCTTGGGTAGGAGTTGCGAGATGTCCCGGAGTTGTCCGTCGGTGTTGGCACCATCTGTGAGCACCACGATGGCCGAGATTTTATCCCCTTGGGCGGATGCCTCAGCACCCTGTTTATCGTAGGCGGCAGCAATGGCGTCGTAGAGGGCTGTGCCGCCACTCGGAAAGAGACCAGAAATCGTGGTCTGCATTTTTTCGCGCGACTCTTTGAGGAGAGCACCCTTGGAGGTCCAAGAAACCTGATTATTAAAAGTGAGCAGGCAGAAGCGGTCGGCGTTATCGAGGGAGGAGAGCAGGAGTTGAGCCCCCTCAATGGCATTGGGCATGCGGTTTTCTTCCCTCATGCTGCCCGAGGTGTCGAAAACGAGGGTGATGTTCGAGGTTTTCTTATTCGACTTCCAGGTCTGGATCAGGCTGTTCATCACGGTGGCAGAGGGTGCTTCCAGTGTGGTCTTGGGTTCTTGAGGATTGACGCCGTGCGCCAAGTCGAGCGGTGCGGCCAGAGGCACAGCGGGATCGGCGGGACGGAAGCCGTGCGGGATGGCCTGTTGCTGCACGGGTTTGGACAGTAGATAGTCGAGATAGATGCGACCGGCTTGGCGGTGTTCAGCCGTGACCCAAGGGCGCTCGACGATACCCGCAGGATGGTCGGACCAGAAGGAGCCTTCCTTCGGGTAAATAGCAACAACAGGCGGGTAGCCGTGCTGTTTGCTGTAGGATTCGATCACCATGTTCTCGTAGAGCACCGCCGCGCTCAAACTGGCCGGGCCGTTGGCGAACATTTTTTTACCAAAGAATCCTGTCGAGCTGCCGTAGTGGACGACAGACCTTTCGATGGCTGCGATATATTTCGCAGTCTCGGGAGCCACGGCATCTTGCTCGGTGAGACCAGCAGTTTTTCCAGTGGCAGCATAGGCTTCTGCGATCAGAGAGATCAGGCCGCTGTTGCTGAACTCGGGGTGCGTATGCCCGAAGCGGAATGAGCCCCATTGCGGGAATCCGTGAGCCGCCCACCCTTTTTGCGAGGTGGCCATGGCGAGGATGTCGGCCCAACCGACCGGTTTCTTGCCCCACCCGATTGCCTCGGCCATCGGTTTCCACATGGCGATGACCACTGGTGAAAGCACGAGGTTATCCGTCTGTGATACGACGGGGGAACCAGTCTTGGCCAGAGACTCGGCGTTACCGAGTTTGATAAAAGCGATAGAGGCAGGGCTGATGATATGGGGCTGTCGCGAGCCCGAGAGTATTTCATCAATCAACTCTCCCGAACCCATCGGGTAAGTCTTGACCTCGACGACTTGTCCTGAGGGGAGACGGGTGCGAGATTGGTTGAACTGGCGAGTGGCCTCTTCCAGCCAGTTTTCTTTCTCGGAGCCGTAAGTGAACTCCAGAGTGAGGACAGGAGCATTGGGCGGAGCGCTCTGTTTTTTGATAGCCTCACTAGAAGATTTTTTTCCACACCCCGAGAGGCAAAGGCAGATGGTCAGGAGGAGGATGAGGCGATAAAATGTGTAAGGAGTCATCGGCTCCTACTTTACCACAAACGGAAAATATTGTGAGAAGAAAGCGAATTTTAAAATGTTACAATATGGTGTCAATGAGTTCGGCCAATAGAGCCTATTTCCATGGGAAAGGATACTGCTCTGAGAGTTTTTGTTTGAGCCGCTGTTTCTGAAAGAGTCTGTGGAGTTTTCCTGACTTGAGCAGAATAGTGATTTGGCGATCCCACTGCTGCGCGAGCGCTAGTCCGTGGCTCGTGTTGGGGAAGGCGATATAGAGAGGCTTATCCTCGATGGTCGTGGTGTAATAGGTGTCATGACCCGCCGCTATAGACTGGGACAAATAGGGTGCCAGAAGGTGGCGGTTATCTATGACGGCGTTGATTCGGCCTCGCTCCAGCATGGCAACCAGTTGGGCGCGGTCATCTACTTCCTGAAATTGGAGGCGAAGCCCGAGCACTTGGTCATAGTCATAACCACGAAGCCATCCGCAGAGAAAGTTCGTCAGGGAGCCTTTGCCCTGCCACTCGCCATTTTTCTTATCTGTGAGGGTGGCTGAGATGTTATCCAGACCGACGGGTTGGCGTGGGATAATCGTGTTCGGGATGAAGTCGGAATAGACGCTCAACCATCCGTCGAGTTCTCCCGTGGAGACTAAAGAGGAGCCGCGTTTGAATGGGAGAATCTCAACCGAGATATCTTGGCCATAGACCTCGGCAAGCAACTCGGGCCACAGTCCCGATTCGCTGCTTTCAAGGTAGCCGTCCACTATTTCACTACCAAAACGCAGAGGCAATGCCATCGCAGGGTGAAGACAGCACAAGGCAAAGCCGATCACCATCAACCACTGATTCATGGGCGCAGTTTTAGAGGGACACAACAGCGGAGAGCGATAGGGGAGTGTGGGAGTCGCAGTATTGTTACTGTGTTGAGCCATTGCATTTTTGGCTTCATTTTTTGACTGGCACAGGTCAAAGGGGAGGCATGCAATTTGAAAATGTCACCGCAGTGGCCAAAGCCAATGTATATTTCGATGGTAAAGTCGTCTCGCACTCAGTGCTCTTCCCGGACGGCAGTAAAAAGACGCTCGGGTTAATCTATCCAGGCGAATACCATTTCGGCACACAGGCTGCCGAGCGCATGGAGATCGTGGATGGTGCTTGTGAGTTTGTGCTCGATGGCACCACCGAGAAAAAAGGGGTTGCCAGTGGCAGCTTTTTTGATGTGCCAGCCAATTCAGGTTTCACTATCCAAGTAGGCGCTGGCATTTGCCAGTATGTCTGCTCTTTCTTGAAGTAAGCCTAACAGAGGCAATGAAAACAAGGCGGGGATTGGTTTGTTGTTGAACTCAGATTACGCAACAGCACGCTGTTCCCGTTTTTTTAGGGTGAGTCCTGCGCTGGATTGAGATCCAGTTGTAGAGCGGGGTTATCCCCCTTTTTCAATTTTCGCTTCGATCTGGTGAACCAAGCTTTTCAGATCGGGATCAGCTTCCATTTTTTTCGCCACGGTGTTGCAGGCGTGCAGGACAGTGCCGTGGTCTCTTCCGCCGAAAGCTCGACCGATCTCTTGCAGGGAACAGGGGGTGAGCTTGCGGGTCAGGAACATGGCCACTTGGCGCGGGAGAGCGATGCGCGCTGGGCGGGCTTTGCTCGTCATGTCTGCTAGGCGAATGTCAAAAATCTCCGCAGTCGCTTTCTGGATGCTATCGGGCGAGGCGGTCCGGCGGTTGCGGGACTCGGCTTCCAAGTAATCGCGTAGCACGCTTTCTGCTGCGGCTACAGAGAGGGAGGAACCTTGGAAAGAGGCATGGCTGGCGACACGGATCAGGGCGCCCTCCAGACGGCGGACATTGGAGCGGATACGCGTGGCGATAAACTCGACCACCTCGTTGCTCAAATCCACTTGCATAGTGTCGAGCTTGTTGAGGAGGATGGCCATGCGGGTTTCGACATCGGGGGAGGCGAGCTGCGCGGTCATGCCCCACTCGAAACGGGAGACAAGGCGGTCTTCGAGTTGGCCGATCTCAGCAGGGGGACGGTCGCTGGCGAGCACGATCTGTTTGAGACCGTCATAGAGGGTGTTGAAAGTGTAGAAAAATTCTTCCTGCGTCTTGTCCTTGCCCGAGAGGAACTGCACATCGTCAATCATGAGCAGGTCGAGACCCCGCATTTTTTTGCGGAACTTCGGCAGTGTATTGGTCTGGAGGGCGTTGACGAACTGGTTAAAAAACTCCTCTGAGGTCAGGTAGGCGACTTTGAAATGTTTCTTGCGCTTCTGGATGGCGTTGCCAATAGCGTGCAGCAGGTGGGTCTTGCCGAGGCCGGTGCTGCCATGGATGAACAGGGGGTTGTAGGTCGGTCCTGGCTTCTCCAAAACGGCTTGGGCTGCGGAAACGGCGAGCTGGTTGTTGGCACCGATGACATAGTTGTCGAAGGTGTAACGCTCAATTAACCCGTTTTGCAGGTGCTTGGGCTCCGAGTTGTGAACTTCGATAGTCTGGGCCAAGGGTTCGGGATGCTCTTGAGAAGAGGTGCCGTCGTCCAAAACGCTGAAGCGAATCTCGATGTCTCTTTCAGTGAGGTCGAGGAGGGCTGTTTTCACCTGAGGCATGAAATTGCTCTCGATCCAGACTTGGTGGATCAGGTTGGGCACACGGATTTCACAGGTGACCTCATCGGGAAAGAGATACTCGGCTGGCGCGAACCAGCGGTCGCAGGAATCGTGCGACAAGACCTTGCGCAGCGCCGAAAGAAACTCGTCTTTCGTCAGCTTATTCACAGGTTGTTGGTTTTTATAATCCATTATCTATCAGTAAATTATTACGGGTGTTAACCGGTTATTCACAAGTTGTTCACACCCTAGGTGCCCTGTCTGCGGGGCCTGAAAAGGCCTTACAACGATAGCTTCCGTGCTGGTCATTGGCATGGGATGGGTAAACTTATTTTCGAATGGCGCGATGACAAGCTGTTTTTGTGGTGGGTGCGAAAATAAAACTCACAAAAAAGATTGATTTTCTTTGCGCTCTAGGTCGCGTTGCTGGATCTGTCGCATCGCCCAGCAGGCGTGTTCCGAGAGAATGGGGCTGCTCGAAGCGGTGTGTGAATGGATGGCCGGAAGATCCCGCAAGGAGCCTGTGTTGCCTAAGACGACGAGGGCATTGCGCTGCAAGCCAGCCAGCCCGGTTCTCTGGATAGGGCGACCAGCAAACAGTCTGGAAAAGGCTGGTTCATCCATGGCGAGAATGCTGTGCAGGTCGGGTAGGGGGAGTGGTGGCATCTCGTTGTCGTGGCATTCGCGGGCGAAGCGGTTCCATGGGCACGCGATGAGGCAGTCGTCGCAGCCAAAGAGCCGGTTGCCGATGGCGGGGCGCAGTTCTTCTGGGATGCTCCCCCGGTGTTCGATGGTGAGGTAGGAAATACAGCGGCGGGCATCGAGTCGGTAAGGGGCCACGATGGCTCGGGTGGGGCAGGCATCGAGGCAGCGGGTGCAGGTGCCGCACAGATTGCGATGGGGGGAATCGGGCGGGAGAGGGTGGTCCAGCAGGAGTGCACAGAGGAAGAACCAGGTGCCGAGTTGGCGGGAGATCAGCATGGTGCTCTTGCCTTGCCATCCGAGGCCAGCGCGGGCGGCGTGTTCTCGCTCAAGCAGGTGCCCATGATCTACAAACTTTTTGATCCGAATTCCAGGAATCCAGACAGAGAGATGCGAGGATAACTGGTCGAGGCGCTTTTCGAGAATATCGTGGTAGTCCATGCCCTGCGCATAGGCGGCTGTGACTGGACTAGTCGGATCTGCTCGTGGCGGTGGTGGTGGGTAGCTGGCAGCCAGCATGATCAGGGTGCGCGCTCCTAGTAAAGTCTTGCACGGATCGAGCCGTCTTTCGAGAGAGCGTGGGAACCATCCCATGTCGGCGCAAAATCCCTCTTTTATCCAAGAGCGCACTTGATCGGGGTAGGAGCAGGGCTGGGCGTCGGCGAAACCGCAGGCGCTAAAACCGAGGTCAGCGGCTGTGCGCCGAATTTTTTCTGGGAGGTCGGCGTGAAGGGCGGGCATGGGGGATTGCCAAGGGGTCTGGTCTCCGTTAGAGTCGGCGTTGCACATGGAACGGATGCTCTGGTTTTACTGCCGACTCGGCCTCTGGATTACCGTGCTGCTCTGCGCAGTTTTTTGCTTGGTCTGGTTTCTGGCGAGATAGAGACATTGTCCAGCAGACGCGTCTTTCCGAGGAAAGCGGCAGCGCAGAGGCGCGAGCCACACTCTTCTACATAATCCACACGAAACCCGACTTGGGCGAGTGATTCGCGTGCCCAGACCGTGCGGCTGGTGGCTGGGCGGGCGGCTGCGGCAGAGAGGATTTTGAAAAGTGCCGGAGCCATCGCTCTCTCTTCGGGAGTGAGATAGGCGTTGCGGGAACTCATCGCCAGACCATCCCTTTCGCGGAGGGTAGGGGCAATCACTAGTCGCACGGGCAGACAGAGGTCGCGCACCATTCTTGTGATGACCTCGCACTGCTGGGCGTCCTTTTGTCCGAACACGGCGACATCTGGCAGGACGAGATTGAAGAGTTTAGTGACTACGGTAGTCACCCCTTTGAAATGGCCGGGTCGGGTGCCACCGCAGCGTCCGGTTGAGAGATCCGTTTCCTTGACCCAAGTAGAAGCGTCTGGCTCGTAGAGGTTGGCCGGGTGAAACAATATCTCCACCCCTTCGCGCCGAAGGAGTGAGGCATCGCGCTGGATGGGGCGGGGATACTTCGAAAAATCTTCTTTGGGGTCGAATTGTGTCGGGTTCACATAGATGCTGACCACGACCAAATCCCCGAGCGCGCGGGCACGGCGGACGAGGGAGAGGTGCCCCTCGTGCAGGGCTCCCATCGTGGGAACAAAGGCTATGGAGCGACCAGCTTTTTTCTGGGTCAAAGCCCAGCGTTGCATGGCGGAGGGAGAGGAGATGGTTTTCATAGTGGTCAGACGAGTTAGGGATGGCGGGTGCGGATATGGCGGCGGAGCATATCGAGTGCCTGCTGGCAGACGCGGTATTTGAAAGTCTCGCGGTCTGTGGGGAAATGCAGCCGGATCACCCGGTGCTCATCCTTGGATTGGAACCCAATAAAGCAGAGACCCACTGGTTTGTCCGGAGTGCCACCGCCGGGGCCGGCGATGCCAGTGGTGGCGATGGCAAGGTCTGCGCCAGTCCTGCGTTTGAGCCCTCGTGCCATGGCGGCGGCTACAGGTTCACTCACGGCGCCATGAGTTTCCAGAAGGCTGGCTGGCACATCGAGCTGCCTGATTTTTTCGGAGTTCGCGTAGGTCACCACTCCTCCCACAAACACAGCCGAGGCACCGGGCACATGGGTCAGTCTGTTGGCGAGGCCGCCACCGGTGCAGGATTCGGCCGTAGCGATAGTCAGCCCTGCTTCTTGAGCAAGGCGGATCACCACCTGTTCCAAATTCTCATCTTCGAGGGAGTAAATAGCATCTCCCAGACTGGCTGAAACTATTTTGCAAGCCTGCTGCACTTCCTCTGCCGAGGTCGCGGAGAGCAGCCGCACATCTACCTCACCACTGCGGGCGCAGTAGCCAACTTCGACGCTCGGACAAGTGGCGCGGATGGTGGCTTCCACTCGCTCTTGGACAGCCGATTCGCCAACCCCGATCGTGCGCAGGATTTTTGCCGCAATGGGAACTACATTCCCAGCTATCGTGCGCAGCAGGGGGGCAACATGGTCGAGGAACATAGGCATCAACTCTCGCGGTGGACCCGGCAAGAGAAAGAGGTGTTTGCCCGCCTCCGTGCGGATGGAGAGACCAGGTGCGGTGCCGTAGGGGTTAGCCAGAACTTGAGCACCCGTGGGCACCATCGCTTGCACGCGCACGATCTCGGGCATCGGGATATTCCGGTTGCTGAAATAGCGGCTGATTCCTGAAAAAATAGTCTCGTCGAATTTCAGTTCGAGCCCAAGCAATTCTGCCGTGACATCGCGGGTGATGTCATCAGAAGTGGGACCCAAGCCGCCAGTCACGAGGACAATATCGGCTCGGGCAAGGCTCTCGGAGAGCGCTTCTCGGATCGCTGGACCATCGGGCACCGTCACAGCACGCGAGATGCGTAGTCCGAGCGGAACCAACTGTTGCCCCAAGAACGAGGCATGCGTGTTCACGACTTGTCCCAGCAACAGCTCGGATCCAGTGTTGATGACTTCTACGACCATCCCCGTTTTTAATCAGTGGACTGTGTGATGAACAGGATTGTTTCCGGCAATTTTTGTGTCTAGTGCTTTTCAGATGAACACGAGCCATCCTAGAAATAGCTTCGTTGCGGACCATGTGTCCGACCTCCCGAGGTCGGGCATTCGCGACTTTTTCGAGATCGTGCAGAGCATGCGCGATGTGATCTCGCTCGGCATTGGCGAACCCGATTTCGTCACGCCGTGGCATATCCGCGAGGCCGCTATCTACGCCTTGGAAAAAGGGCGCACCGGCTACACTTCCAACCTCGGCCTCCCGAAGCTCCGCCGCGCGGTGGCATCCTATGTGAGCAAAAATTATAAGGTGGATTACGAGCCTTTGAGCGAGGTCATCATCACCGTAGGCGTCTCTGAGGCGCTCGACATCGCTCTGCGTGCTGTCATCAATCCCGGCGACGAAGTGCTTTACCACGAGCCCTGTTATGTGAGCTATTCCCCGAGCATTGTCCTGGCTCACGGCGTGCCCGTAGGCATCCCCACCCGCAAAGCTTCCCAATTCGCCCTCGAGCCTGATGATCTGGAAAAAGCGATCACACCCAAATCGAAAGTTCTCGTTATGAACTTTCCCACCAACCCCACTGGCGGGGTGATGGATGAGTCGCGCCTGCGCCGTATCGCTGAGATTTGTCAGCGGCACAATTTGCTGGTCATGACCGACGAGATTTACTCTGAGCTCAATTACGGGGCAGAGCATGTCTCCATCGCCTCTTTGCCGGGCATGCGCGAACGCTGCATATTTTTGCACGGATTTTCCAAAGCTTTTGCCATGACCGGATTTCGCATCGGCTACGCCTGCGCCCCTGTCGCACTGACCGAGGCGATGATGAAAATCCACCAGTATTCCATGCTCTGTGCCTCGGTGATTTCCCAAGAGGCCGCCCTCGAAGCTCTCGAATACGGTGAACCCGATATGCTCGCCATGCGTGAGCAATACAGGCTACGGCGCAATTACATTGTCTCCAGCTTGCGTGAGATGGGTCTCGACTGCTTCGAGCCACAAGGCTCCTTTTATGTCTTCCCCGACATCACTTCCACAGGGCTGACTGCGAAAGAATTTGCCCTGCGCCTGCTCAAAGAAGAAAGCGTTGCTGTGGTTCCCGGCACCGCCTTCGGAACCTGCGGCGAAGGTCATGTCCGTTGCTGTTACGCCACGGCTTTTGACCAGATCGAAGAAGCCATGACCCGCATGGCCAAGTTTGTCGAGCGAGTGCGTGGGGAAAGCCGCGCAGCCGCCTGATCTCACCTGCCTAGCTTGCGTTTCTCGAGCGAGGCACTACCAACAAAAATTATGATGGTGCAACTACTCAAAGCCAAAGTTCACAGAGCCCGTGTCACTTCCACCTCCCAGCATTACGAGGGTAGCCTCACACTGGATGTCGAATACATGGAAAAAGCCGGGTTCCTTCCCCACGAAAAAATCTTGGTCGGCAATATCTACAACGGCAACCGATTTGAGACCTATGTCATCCCTGGCGAGCGTGGCAGCCGCACGGTCCAGCTCAACGGTGCCACCGCCCACCTCGGTGACACTGGCGATGCTCTGACCATCATGACCTTTGCTTTTTACACGCCCGAAGAAGCAGCGGAGCACCATCCCAAAGTGCTGGTGCTCGACGAGAACAACCAGATTGTGCGTCAAGAGGGGTGAGCCTTTTTTTTCTGAGAAAGCTTCATTTTCTGGAGGATATTTGTCTCCAGAAAGTCTTAGGATTGCCACCCCTGATCGGCACTGTCCCTACTCATGAAAGCTGCTGCACTCTGTGCGCTCGCGGTCTTGTCGGTATTATCGGCATGGGCCGAGCCACTTCAGCTCACTTACTTTGAGTGGGAGGGCTATCTCTCCCCGTTTGAGCAGCAGTTCGAAGCTTACGCTAAGACCCGTGGTTTCGAAGTAGATCTAGTTCTCCACTCCAAAAATAACAAGCCATGGTATATCGCCGATCCAGAGGAGATTTTTTCTCAGGTTCGACTCGAAGTCGTGGATATCGTCACGCCTACCCATAACTACTACAAAATGGGTGGTGGGCGACTCCTGCATTTGCTCCACCCATTAGATGAATCGAAAATTCCCAATCTTGCCCATGTTCATCAATCGCTGAAAAACGCTGGCTATGCCCGTGATGAAGAGGGGCTCAAAGCGGTTCCGCTCTTGGGTGGTTGTTACGGATTGGCCTACAGGGTGGATGCCGGGATCACTCCTCCTACATCGTGGGCCGACTTGCTCAAGCCTGAGTCGCGTGGCACCTACTCCGTGACAGCCAGTCAGTTTGAGGCCAATATCTACCAGATGGCGCTGCTGGCAGGGGTGCCCCAAGAGCATATCTACGACTTCGATAAAATCACACCTGAGCAACGAAAAAAAATTGTCGAATACACCACCCAACTCGTCATCAACGCCGAAAGTTTCTGGGAAGGGATGCCTTACCCCGAAGACATCCAACGCCTCAGCTATGTCAGCGACAATGCCTTTGGGGTCTCGGCAGCCAAGAAGGCCGGGCAGCGATGGCAGTTCGTGCATCCCGTCGAGGGTGAGACGACTTGGATGGACAACCTCTCCATGACCCGCACCTGTGCCAAGAACCCACAGAAACTCGAGGTGGCCTATCTGTTGCTCGATTTCTACCTCAGCCCAGAAATCCAAGCCAAACTGCAATCCACTTATGACATCATTTCACCGTGTATGAACCAAGAGATGCAACACTTGGACAGTGGCACCCTTTGGCGACCCCTCACCGACCGCACCCGGAATCAGTATAAGCGAATATGGGACGAAGCCGTTGCCGCGCGCATGAAACAATTAAAAAAATAGAAAAACGCTTGATCCCCGCGTCAGCTTGTCCATAATCAACGGCTCCACGCATCAGGAACCAATGGCCTGATAACTGGGTCGGTAGCTCAGGGGTAGAGCAGTAGACTTTTAATCTATTGGTCGTGGGTTCGATCCCCACCCGACCCACTTCTCCCATAATTTTCATCGTGTAGCGATACGACAAAAAAATCACTCACGCCAACTCGGCGCAAAGGAGTTCGGCTTGCATCAGCACGGTTTTTGCGAACTCGGCCAGTGAGTTCAGCGGCGATGCTCGTCAAAAGTGTTACCCATGTTCTGAACCATTTCTGTTACCTATGTTTTGAACCAGCACCGGGCTTCGGTGTGTTTCATCACGGGCAGATGAGCGGCACGGTTGGAAAGTATGTTTGGTAGCGTGCGGCATCCCGAGTCAGCAGGGTAAAGCCCGCCGCCTGAGCATGTGCGCCGATGAAGAAATCCGGCAGGGGAGAGGTTTTGGTGCCTCCCCTTTGGCGGTAAGTTTTGAACGCCTTGGCAGCAAGATAGAGTGCCTCACGCGGCAGTTCCGCATAGTGTAGTTCAAGCTTGGCCACCATCGTTTCCACTTCCGCAGGAGAACTGGCAGGCACACACAATTCCGCATAAATCAAGGGATTGATCCACAGGTGACCTGCATGTTTTACCAACTGAGCTCCAGACCAAGCTTTCCAAGTTGAACCTCCGTAGGCCAAGTCGGAAATGACATTGGTATCAACGAGGACTTTCAGCACTTAATCCTCACCCCTAGTTAACTGCATGAGTTCATCCGTGCTTCCCCGGTTTTCCCAAATGCCGGTTACGGATTCGATTGCCTTTCGCATCCGTTCCTGAGGGGACTCCTTTGGCTGCTGTTCCTCCGCCTCATTCACGACTCGAGTGATGATCTCCCTTGCTTCCGCCTCCATCGAACGCCGATGGCTCGCAGCCTGCAAGCGCAACTTGTGTTTCACCCCTTCGTCCAAGTTCCGAATCATCAAGGTCGTGCTCATCGGTAAAATGTAAGCACTGATAGCAATGCTGTCAATGCTGGTTTCCGGTGCCTGCTGATGGAATCTTGGCGTTGCGCACATTAATCTTGCCCTTCGTTGCGGCAGAGAAGACATCAATCACCTGGCCGGAGAAGTGTGAAGATGGAGGGACTGGAAGGCTGAGGTATAAAGTATGAATGATGAAACCGGAACGCTAAGGTTCATCCTTC
>DYRQ01000048.1 GCA_020718645.1 Verrucomicrobium spinosum | reverse complement strand
GACGGAACAGACAAGCTACGGCATGCGGTTACTGAGACACGCAAGGGGAAACCCGAACCCGGACTAGACCGAAGCCTAACTCTTTATGCCCGCCTCTCTACTCTACCCGCAATTCAGCAAGGTTTTCTTTCCAAAAAGTGCTGGAGCGCAGAGCTTGTAAGTCGGGGTCTTTGAGCGCCCACTGCCAGTCCCCGAAACCGAGACGGAAGGCGTTTTTCAGTTCTTCCATAGATGGCGGGAGGAATCCGGTGAGGCTGAGGCTACAAGCGAGGTTGTAGCGCACGGAGGGGTCAAAAGGGAAATGGGCGGCTAGCTTACGATCCCAGTGCAGGCCCTCTTCGTGAAAACCTTCAGCAGTCAGGTTGTCTGCCAGCAGGCGGACTGCGTCCCACTGGTCGGGGTCAGCGAGGCAGAGACCCTCGTAAAAGAGGGTCTCCGTGCTTTTTTCTCCCTGCTTCAGCTTGGGGCTCGGCATGGTCTTAGTTGCTATCCAAGCCGTAGGCGACGATGCCGGTGGCAAGTTTCGGGAAGAAGTCCGTGCTCTTCTGTGGCATGCGCGAGCGGGCGTCGGAGACTGTCTTGACCTGCTGCACGCCGGTGGGGTGCAGGAGGAAAACGAGCTGGGCCTTGCCTGCGGGCACGAGCGCTGCCGCTTCTTCCGCGGAACGCCAGTAAGTCAGGTTACTCTCTTGGCGGAGTTTTTCGTCATCAATGCCGAGCACTTTATCGAGGATGAGAACTTGCAGGATGGAGACATCCAGCGTCTCCCAGAGCGGAGGGCAGTGGGAGAATTCGGAGGCTGGTCCGGCACCTGCTTTGAGTGCTAGGTGGTAGAAACCCGAGGGAGCCACGAGGCCGAAGACACCGCGTTGGCCAGAGGAGCCCAAGGCTGAGGCCACGCACTGGGCGGGGGTGACTGTAAAAGCTTTTTCGAGTTTGGCCAAAATCGCTTTTTCATCAAAAGCCTCCAAGTTGGCGACGGCGCGGTGGGTGGGTAGCACGACGAGGCCGGGGTCTTCCATGGAGACGAACGAGGCGGTCAGGTAGTCTGATGCCTCGGGGTTTCCGCGATGGGTGCAGTTCTCGCGCTGTTCTTGGCTGAAGGCCAAGGCGGTCTCGTAGCGGTGGTGTCCGTCGGCGATGTAGAGGGTGTTGGCTCCGATGGCCGAGCAGATGCGCTCGATTTCAGCGGGGTCTTCGATCGCGGCGAAGCGGTGCGTGACGCCCAAGTCGTCTTGGTAGGCGAGCAGCTCGCGGCCTGCGCCGGCTTGCACGGGAGAGGCGCTCGGGTAGAGCAGGAAAATTTGCTCGAAATGCACCTGTGTCGTGCGCAGCAGAGCGAGACGGTCGGCCTTGGGTTTGGACAAGGTGTGTTCGTGGGGCAGGATTTCGCCTTGATCAAAGGGGGATGCTTTGACTCGCGCGATGATGCCGAGGCGGCGGTAGGAGCCCGTGCCGCCGGGAGGGGTGAACTCTTGCTCGTGGACGAAGACAGCAGGGGCGGTGCCTTTGGAGAGGACCCCTTCAGCGAGCCATTGTTCGTAGAGAGCTTTGGCGCGGGTATATTTATTGCAAGAATCGGTGTCGCCGGGCTCGTCTTTGCCGAGGATGATCCGCACGAGATTGTAGGGGGAGCGGGAGAGGTAGGTCTCGCGCAGGGCGGGGGAAATCTTGTCGTAGGGTTCGGTGAAAACCGCTTCAGGTTTCACGCGGTCTTTGTTAATGAATACGCCAGTAAAAGGTTTGATGTCTGCCATAGTGGGGCAGAGCTTCTACACCCAGCGCGCGGTGTCAAGTCTTGCTTGACTTACCATATGTTGTGATGCAGTGTGAACCGCAATTAAAGCTAACACTACGGATTGTGGTTAAACGATGAAATGTCCCAGTTGCGGTTCTCTGGATGATAAGGTGACAGACTCCCGGATGTCTAAAGAGGGGGAGAGCATCCGCCGCCGCCGTGAATGTCTCTCCTGCGGTTACCGCTACACGACCTATGAAGGCGTCGAGGAGCAGGAAGTGCGCGTGATCAAGAGTGACGGACGCTATGAGCCTTTCGACAAAAATAAACTCATGGGCGGTATCGTGAAAGCCTGCGAAAAACGCCCGGTCAGCCGCGATCGCATAGAGGGAATAGTGCTGATGATTTCCAGCGAGTTGCAGAATGTTTTCGACAAGGAGATACCCACCCACGCGATCGGGGAGAAGGTCATGGAAAAACTCCGCGCCACCGATGGCGTGGCCTATGTCCGTTTCGCTTCGGTCTATCGCGAATTCAAAGAAGTGGCTGATTTCGAAAAAGAGATTCGCCAGTTGCGACAGGAGGTCGTTGCCTTGTGATAGCCCTTGCCGACCAGCTCCCTTGTGTGGTTCACGAAGACGGCTTCGCGCACGCGTTTGACCCTGATTGGCTGATTGATTCCATAGACCGTGCCGCCAAGACTTCCGGCCATTCCCGCTGGTGGTCCGAGCAGGTGGCTGACTCCATCCTTTATTACTTCAAAAAAGAAAGCTGTATCACCTCGGTGACGACTGTAGAAATCCGCGAACTGGTCTCCAAAGTGCTCGCTAAAATCGGTGCGGATGAAGTGGCGCAATCATTCAGCCCGCTGCCTCCCCGCTTCAATCTCTCCCTCCACGCTATCGCTATCCAGTCTGGTCCAGGGTTCGAGCTGATGTTTTTCAATAGGCTTCGGGAACGGCTCAAGGCTATCAGCGGTCGCGCCTTTAGCTGCGTGAATCTTTACGGCCTCAAATCCACGGTGAAATTCATCTGCGGGCGCAAGAGTTGGCGCCGCCGCTGCATCGAGTTCGAGCGCGAAATTCTCGATGCCGCCCACGATATTCTCGCGGAGCCTCTCTGCAATCAGCCCATCCAGCTTGTGATTCATTGAGTGAATCTGCTAGCGTGCTGAACGATATTTTTTATGACAAGTGACACCTTATTTTCCAAAATAGCCAAGCGAGAGATCCCCGCTGACATCGTCCACGAGACTGATCGCGCGCTGGCCTTTCGCGACATTGCTCCGCAGGCTCCCGTGCATGTGCTGGTAGTGCCCAAGACGATCATTCCCCGCATCGCGGAGGCTTCACCTGAACAGGCTGAGCTGCTCGGACACTTGCTGCTCGTCGCCCGCGATGTGGCGGCCAAACTCGGGCTAGACGCCACTGGTTATCGCCTGGTGATCAATAATGGGTCTGACGGTGGCGAGACCGTCCCGCACTTGCATGTCCATCTGCTCGGCGGACGCCCTTTGGCATGGCCTCCAGGCTGAGCGGCACTGGCAGCGGGGGCGGTCAAAATTCAGGCTCGCCTTTTGTGAGCGATGTCTCGACTTTGTTCCCCCTTTTCCCAATGATTTTTTGATAATAGAAACGAGAAGTAAATTATGGCAGATACGAATGAACCGAATGTGAGTGGATCACTCTTCGCCCAAGGCGAGAGGATCGAAAAAATCAATGTGGCCGAGGAGATCAAGAATTCGTTCTTGGATTACTCCATGTCCGTCATCATTTCCCGCGCACTCCCAGATGTGCGCGATGGACTGAAGCCCTCCCAGCGCCGCATTCTCTATGCGATGAACGACCTGAATGTGCAGCCCAACCGCAAGCATGTGAAGTGCGCCAAGATCGTCGGCGAAACCATGGGTAACTACCACCCGCACGGCGACATGGCCATCTACCCCACGCTCGTCCACATGGCGCAGCCCTGGGCGATGCGCGACCTGCTCATCGAAGGGCAAGGCAACTTCGGTTCTCTCGACGGCGACCCGCCCGCTTCCATGCGTTACACCGAGGCCCGGCTAGCGCATCTCGGTGCGGTTCTCATGCAGGACATGGATAAAGACACCGTAGATTTTATCCCGAATTACGATGACTCCCGCACAGAGCCCACCGTCTTCCCCGCCGCGTTTCCGAACCTGCTGGTCAATGGTGGCACAGGCATCGCCGTCGGTATGGCCACCAATATCCCGCCCCATAATTTGGGTGAAGTGGTGGATGCTATCTGCTCCCAGATTGATAACCCCGCCATCACCAACGAAGGATTGGCCAAACATATCCAGGGTCCCGATTTCCCCACGGGCTGTTGCATCCTCGGACGCGAGGGGATCAAGAACTACTGCAACACAGGGCGTGGCAAAATGCGCGTCCGCGGCAAAGTCCACACCGAGGAGTTCAAGGGCAACCGCGAAGCCCTCATCATCACCGAGATTCCCTACAATGTGAATCGCGCCACGCTGGTGACCCGCATTGCTGGGCTTGTCAATGATAAGACGCTCACTGAAATCTCTGAAATCCGCGACGAATCCGATGAGAATAACCGCATCGTCATCGAGCTAAAAAAAGATGCCGCCGCCAAGGTGCTCCTCAATAAACTCTACAAGCTCACGCCGCTCGAGAGCAGTTTCAGCGTCAACATGCTGGCCATTGACCAGCGCCGCCCGAAAACGCTGAACATTAAGGAAATCATCGCCTGCTACATCGAGCACCGGCGCGAAGTGATCCTGCGTCGCACCCGCTTCCTCCTCGGCAAAGCCGAAGACCGCGCGGAGACCCTCGAGGCCTTTCTCATCGCCTTGGCGAACATGGATGATTTCATCGAGATCATCCGCAGTTCCAAGAACCGCGACGAGGCTCGCGTCAAACTCATCGGCTATGAATTCACCCAAGCGCAAGTCGAGCACTTCGGTATCCGCGTGCGCAGCCCACAGCGCCTGACCAACGGGCGCTATCTTTTCACCGACAAACAGGTGGACGAGATTTTGAACCTGCGCCTCTATCAGCTCACCGGGCTCGAGCGCGATAAAATCCGCGACGAATACGAGGAACTCCTCAAGCACATCGCCGACCTGCTCGACATCCTTGCCAAGGAGTCCCGCGTCTTGGAGATCATCAAGCAAGAGCTGCGCGACATCAAAGAACGCTACGCCACGCCACGCCGCACCCAGATCGTCGCAGACGAGGGCGAGATGGTGCTCGAAGATCTCGTCGCCAACGAGGGCATGGTCATCACGCTCACCCACAAAGGTCTGATCAAGCGCACGAACATCAACTCCTTCCGCAAGCAAGGCCGCGGCGGCCAAGGCGTCATCGGCGCCACTGTGCCGGAGTCGGATGCTTCCCAAGAGGACGGCGATTTCATCGAGCATCTGTTCACCGCGAGCACGCACGACTATCTCATGTTCTTCACGAACAAAGGCCGTGTCTATGTCGAGCGCGTTTATGAAATCCCCGAGGCCACCCGCACGGCCAAGGGCAAAAATATCGCCAATGTCCTCCAGCTCCAGAGCGACGAACAGATCGTCGCCCTCCTGCGGGTCAACTCCAAACGCGACGCTGCCAACGAGGACATCACATGGACGCAGTCCTTCTTCGTCTTCTTCGCCACCAAGCAAGGCACCGTGAAGAAGACCAAGCTGGAAGACTTCGCCAATGTCCGCAAAGGCGGTATCATCGCCATCGGTATTGACGAAGGCGACGGGCTCATTGATGCCAAATTGACCACGGGTCAAGATGACATGGTCATCATCACCCGCGGCGGCAAGAGCATCCGCTTCCCCGAGGACGATGTCCGTTGCATGGGTCGCACGGCGTGCGGCGTCCGCGGTATCAACCTCGAAGCAGGTGATGTAGTCGTGGCACTCGCGCTGGTGGATAATCTTTCCACGCTCCTCGTGGCTGGTGAGAACGGCATCGGCAAGCGCACCGAGTTTGCCGAATACCGCCTGCAATCGCGTGGTGGCAAAGGCATTATCACCATGAAAATCACAGGGAAAACCGGCGGCATCGTCGGGGCTCTCACCGTGACAGACGACTCCGAGATCATGCTGATCACCGAGGGTGGCAAGATGGTGCGCATCGCCTGCAAAGGCATCCGCGAAGCTGGCCGTAACACCCAAGGCGTGAAGCTGGTGAACCTCAAAGATGGTGACAAACTCTTGGCCATAGCACCGGTCATTAGCGAAGGTCTGCAAGAGGAACCACCTGCTGACACGCTGCCTTTGCCTGAAGGTCAATAACCTGAGAGAGGGCACCATGCCTTCCACAGGGCAACTCTCCTCCCGCGTCTGACAAACGCGGGAGTGTGGATGGTGTCGAGGTGTGTGTCTTATTCGCTGAAAGACAATGAACTGTTAGAGCCTCGTGCTGAGGCTCACTGTTTTTCTCGTTGGATAAAGCTGTGACAGTTGGCAGCCTTGTCTGATGATTCTGAACCAGATTCGCAATGCCACAGTAGTTATTGAAGTAGCTAACCAACGCATCCTCCTAGATCCCATGTTTGGGGCGCCGGGCACTTTACCGCCGTATTCGCTCGCCCGCTTCCCTGCACGCTTGAATCCTTTGGTCGGACTCCCTCCGAATGCCGAGGCTCTCTCGCAAGGTATCACGGCGGGTCTGATCACCCACACCCATTTCAACATGGATTGCGATCACCTCGATGCCGAAGGCGCACGGCGTTTGCGCGGCGTGCCTGTGTATGGGGCTGCTGCGGATGAAAAAGGATTGCGCAAACGCGGGCTGGATTTCCGAGCCCTGACCATGGGGCAGGCGACAGACTTTTTCGGGGGCACGATCACGGCTTATGCCGCCTCGCATGGCGGCAGCGTGATGAGCAAGCTCATGGGGCCAGGCGCCGGTTATCTGATTCGCCTCCCTGGAGAGCCCAGCCTCTATATCACAGGCGACACGATCCTGACAGAGGTGGTGCGTGGGGTGTTAACACGGGAGAAACCCGATGTCTGTTTGCTGCCGTGCGGGAGCGCACAACTCGATTTCGGTGGGCCTGTCCTGATGCCCATGGAGGAAATTTTGGAGTTTGTGCGTCTTGCACCCGGAACGATTTTCGCGAACCATCTGGAGTCGCTCAACCACTGTCCAACTACACGCGAAAGTCTGCGCTGTGCATTGGAAAAAGCCGGGCTCTTAGCCCGCGTGACGATACCTACGGACGGACAATCAGTAGCCTATCCAGCGACAAGCTGACCGGGGGAAGGGGTGTCCCGGCGCAGGCGCCGGGACGGGAGGAAATTAGCCGGCGTTGACCACCGAGATTTCCATCTGGGCGTCGAGCCGAGTGAAGAGGAAAGTGCGGTGAATGTTCGTGCTGGAGATGACGGATTTCACGCTGCCGCCACGAGACTTGGCGGCTTTGATGATGGCGATGATCAGGTTCAAGCCAGTGGAGTCAATCATCTTGGCGGCGAGGAGGTCGAGCTTGAGGATGCTCCAAGAGGCGTTCCTCATCTGGTCGGACTCAAGGAGCTGAAAAACTTTGGAGCGAATTTCTTCGGAGTTGGTGCTCAAGATGTCACCTCCGAAAACGAGGGTCAGAGTTTTGCTGATGGTATCCAAGTCGTAGCTTTTCATAGTGTGCTGGATGGTTGGCGAGAAAGGGTCTGCTGTCAAACTTGAAAATCAGCAATTGCGGTGGCACCGTTGCGCTCGGTGACGAAGCGGGTAGTGAGTTTGCGGATGAGGAGTAGACCGCAGTGTTCTTCAACAATGCTATCACCGGAGTTTGGGGTATGCTTGACATCGAAGCCGGGGCCGGGATCTTCGACGATGAGCCTGAGAGTCCGGGTAGGGGCGTTCCAGGAAAGAGTCACAAAGACGGAGGCATCTGGGATACCTTTGCACCCGTGCTTGAGGGCGTTGAGAACTAGTTCGCGAGAGACGAGGGTGAAGTCGTAGAGTTTCTCATCTGGGCAATCTGGCACGACAAACGAGAGGTTTCTCTGCCAGCGCTCTTGGAGGATGTTAATGTCGGCCAAGCTGCGTGTGCCGAGTCTTTCTCGAAAAAAACAGGTATTGGTATCGGGCGGGGGTTCGGAGAGAGAGAGGCGCAGGAGTAGGATGTCGTCGGTGGTTTTGCCGAGTTCTAGCTCTGGGCCATTGAGGATGCGGTGGGCTACGGCGAGAGGTGAAACGGCCTTCTGATCCGCGTAATCTTCTACACCATCGCTCCAGAAATAAAATTGATCGCCGTTGCTGATCTCGACGAATTCGGAGTAGGAAGGGCAGAGTTCATCGAACCAGCCAATGGGGCTGGAACCTGTGCCGACCGGGCGTGATAAGCCATCGGCTGTCAGGTGGTAGGGGGTAGGGAAGCCGGAGTTCAGCACCGTGACACTTTTGGAGCCGGGCTGGATTTCCAAGGCGCAAGCGCAGAGGGAGTCTGGGATATTATCACCCGATTCACTGGGGATCTTCGCCCAGTCGTAGATCAGGTATTTATTAAAAAACTCGAAGACATCGAGGACTGGTTTTTTGGCCTCGATCATGCCGCGCACGATGCCTTGGAAGTAAGCTGAAATGAAGGCGGCCTTGAGGTCGTGACCAGAGACATCGGCCACGAGGAGGAAGTGCGTTTCGTCGTCGAGGGGAAAAGAGTTCACAAAATCGCCGCCTGCCTCATGCATGGGCTGGTAGTGCATCAGAATCATGGGCGAAGAACTGAGAGTCTTGGTGCCACGACCTGCGCCGCTGCTGCTCATCTGGTTCTGGAGTTCGCCGACATGGAACACGGAGGTCTGCATCTGCATCACTTTTCGGCGTGCTCTCGTCTCATTGACTGTCGCGGCTAAAGCCGTGTAAAGCTCTTGGACATTAACTGGCTTGTCGAGGAAATCGAGAATACCAACGCGCATGGAGTTCGCGACGAGTTTCTTTTCACCTTCGGCTGTGACCATCGCTGTGCCGAGGGTTGTATCTTGTTCTTTGACCCACAGATAAAGATCCATGCCAGAAAATCCTGGCATCCGGTAATCCGTGATGAGTGCCTCGAAATAGGCTGTTCCTTTTTCTTGAAGAATAGCTTGGGCGGCAAAGCCAGACTCAGCGACGGTGGTGTCGTAACCGCCTCTTTTACAGAGGGTGCCCATCAGCTTGAGCGTCATCTCGTCGTCATCTACCACCAAGATGCGAGGCATGGAAGTTTTTGGGGAGGACATAGCGGGGGTTAGTAGGTGAACGAGCCCATGGCGCGGAATTTATCCATGCGCTTTTTAACGAGGGTGTCTGGCGCGATTTTCTCGAGTGCGTCCAGGTTCTTGAGCAGAGCGGATTTCACTTTGGCGAAGAGGAGGTCTGCTTGGTGGTGGGCTCCTTGCACAGGCTCGGGTATGATCTCGTCCACAAGACCGAGTTCTAGCAGTTGTGGTGCGCCCATTTTTAGAGCTTCTGCGGCCTGTGGTGCCTGCTTCCGATCTTTCCAGAGGATGGCTGCGCAACCTTCGGGCGAGATCACGGAATAGTAAGAGTTTTCCAAGATCAAGATACGGTCTGCCACAGCGATGCCGAGAGCGCCGCCGCTGCCACCTTCGCCGATGATCACCGACACCACCGGAACGCGTAGGCCAAACATTTCTTTCAAGTTCAAGGCGATGGCCTCGGAGATGTGGCGTTCTTCGGCGGCGATGCCGGGGTATGCACCCGGGGTGTCCACAAACGAGATAATGGGGAGGTTGAAACGGGAGGCGGTCTGCATCAGGCGAAGCGCCTTGCGGTAGCCTTCGGGGTGAGCCATGCCGAAGTTGCGCAGGGTGCGCTCTTTGGTGTCGCGTCCCTTCTGGTGCCCGATGACCATGACCCGTTTCCCGTGCAGCATGGCGAAGCCACCGATCAAGGCGCGGTCGTCAGAATATCGGCGGTCGCCGTGCAGTTCTACGAACTCTTCGAAACAAGCGGAAATATAGTCGAGCGTGTAAGGGCGACGCGGGTGGCGCGCGATCATGACCCGCTGCCATGGGGTCAAGTTGGAGTAGATATCGTCGCGGAGCTTGGCAACTTTGGCTTCCAAGTTCTTGATTTCATCGTCCACTTTCAGGTCGTGCTGCTGGTAGTGCGACCTGAGGTGGTCTATCATGCGTTCCAGCTCGAAGAGAGGTTTTTCGAACTCGAGAATTTCAGTGCCGTGCTTCATGGGGCTTATGTTGAGATGAGCCTAAGCACATCTTCCCTTCTTGCCCAGCAGGAAACCATGCCGGGTGAATTTTCTATGGCGGTGTCGGGATCTTTGAGACCGTGTCCAGTCACAGTGACAACCACTGTAGCTCCCTCTGCGAGGATCGAGGGGAGCTGGCCCGAGCAAAGTTGTTTGAAAAGACCTGCTATGCCAGCCGCGCTGGCGGGTTCCACGAAAACACCTTCCTGGGCTGCGAGCCAGCGTTGGGCACTCAGGATTTCTGCGTCGGTAACTTCGTCCACCAGCCCACCAGAATCTCGGATCGCGGCAGTAGCACCGTCCCATGAAGCAGGGTTGCCAATGCGGATAGCCGTGGCGACGGTCTCGGGATGTTCGATAGGATGACCTCTTACGATCGGCGCCGAACCGCTGGCTTGGAAGCCAACCATTTTCGGGAGTGTGGTGGCTTTGCCGAGTTGATGAAACTCTTGGTAACCGAGCCAGTAGGCGGTGATGTTACCCGCATTACCAACGGGGAGGTAATGCGCATCGGGGGCACGCCCCAAGGTGTTGATGATTTCAAAAGAACCGGTTTTCTGACCTTGGATACGGTCCGGGTTGATCGAGTTGACCACGGCAAAACCGGGCTCAGAGCCCAGTTCTCGCACCAGGCGAAGCGCGTCGTCGAAGTTGCCTTGGATGGCGACGGCCTTGGCACCATACATCAGGGCTTGAGCGAGTTTGCCCTTGGAAATTTTATTCTCTGGGAGCAGCACCACGCAGCGTAAATTGGCGCGGGTGGCATAGGCGGCAGCCGCCGCGCTGGTGTTGCCCGTGGAGGCGCAGAGGACGGTGTGAGCCCCTTTCTCCAAGGCGACAGACATGGCCATGGTCATGCCGCGATCCTTGAAGGAGCCAGTGGGGTTGAGCCCCTCGTATTTCAGGAAAACCTGGATGTCGCGCCCGAGCTGTTTCGAGAGTTTGGGGGCAGGGATCAGCGGTGTGTTGCCCTCGAGCAAAGTGATAACAGGGGTTTCTGGCCTGACAGGCAGGTGCTCACGAAACTCTTCGATAATACCGCGCCAACTCATGATTCAAATTCCTCCACGCGGACGGCAGCCGCAGAGCCCGAGACGACGGGCAGTCGTTCGATGGTGGCGATGGCGCCGCGGTAGTCGCGCTCGAGGGCGCGGTCGCTGAGCAGGATGAGCGAGACGAAATCACCGGGGTGTTCCTTGGGTTGGAAGACCGAGGAGATACCGATGTTGTGCTCGGCAAACACTGCTGAAATTTTCGCGAGGGTGCCGGGTTGATCCAGCACGCTCAAGCGGGTGTAATAGGCGGAGGAGGTCTCGTCGAAGGGGCGGACTTTCGCATAGAGCGAGTGGGTTGCGCAGGGGCGCAGAGCCACGCCGCCCGAGAGGGCGAGAGCGGCTTCTACCATGTCACTGATGACCGCGCTGGCTGTCGGGTTCGAGCCTGCGCCGCGCCCGTAGTAAAGCGTGTCGCCGACTACATCGCCGCGCACGGAGAGCGCATTGAAAGAGCCTCCGACGGATGCCAGCACATGGGAGCGTGGGATAAATGTAGGGCTGACATGCGCCTCGACCGCGCCGTCATCATGCGAGCGGATGGTGCCGAGGAGCTTGATCGTGTAGCCGAGCATTTTTGCATAGGAGAAATCCTCGTTCTGAAGGCGGCTGATTCCCTCGACCCGCACCAAGTTCTGGGGAATCCAGAAGCCGTAGGCCAGTGCCGCCAGCACGATGGTTTTATGCATGGCGTCGTAGCCTTCCACATCCAGTGTTGGGTCAGCTTCGGCAAAGCCGAGCTTTTGCGCCTCGGCCAGTGAATCCGCGTAGCTGGCACCTGTCTGGGCAATCTGGGAGAGGATATAGTTGCAGGTGCCGTTGATGATGCCGTGCAGGGAGAGGATGCGGTTGGCTATGAGACCTTCGCGCAGAGCTTTGAGGATGGGGATGCCGCCGGCTACACTGGCTTCGAAGCAGAGGGGCTTGCGGGAGGACGCGGCCAAGGCGAGCAATTCTTCCCCGCACTCCGCGAGGAGCGCTTTGTTGGCGGTCACAACTGCTTTGCCGTTGCGCAGGCTTTCGCACACGAGTTCGCGGGCTAGGCCTGTGCCGCCCATGAGTTCTACGACGATCTGGATCTCGGGATCGCGGGCGATCTGGAGCGGGTCGGTGATGATCTGGATGCCTGTGGTGTCTAGGTCTCTTGATTTGGACGGATCTTTGACAGCGATCGTGGTGATGTCGAACGCACAGCCGCTGCGGCTGGCGAGCAGGTCGGCCTGTGAGCGCACATTGCGGACGACGCCGGATCCGACGACGCCAAGCCCTGCTATTCCTACTTTAAATTTTTCCATGCGAGTCCTGCAATAGAATGGAAGAGCCGCACAGGTGTAAAGTGTGAACCTGCTGCCGCCCTGCATTTTCTTTCCCCTTTTCTGCTTTTACGGGGGGAGGGCAGGGGACTATTCTTTTCGAAATGAACGACCGACCTCACCAGAAACCGACAGACGACTCAGGCGCGGTTGCTGTGACCGGTATCGGGATGGTTGCCCCAGGGGCGGCTAGTAGTGCGGAATTGTGGGCGAATATCGAAGCGGGCCGTTCGCCTGCTGGAGTGTCATCGCTCTCATCTCTTTACGCCGTGTGCCGGGTGATCGAGCCGCTCGACGCTACTTTATTGAAAAAAATCCGGCGCGGACACCGGGCTGACCGGGTGGTGCATCTGGCCGCACTCGCGGCATCGCGGGCATGGAGTCAGGCGGGTCTAGGACATGGTATGTCCGAGGCCAATGTTGCTGTCGTGGTGGGGTGTTCGCGGGGACCTGTGGGTAAATGGGAGGAGGCAACAGCAGCCACAATAGCAGGGCGGCGCATGCCACCGTCATTGGCGGCGGAATCCACGATGGCCTGTCTGCACGGTTCCTTGGCAGCCCTGTTGGGAGCCCGAGGTTCGGCCTACACCGTCTCGACAGCCTGCGCTTCGGGAGGGCATGCGGTGGCGCTCGGTGCAGACCACATCGTTTCTGGAACCGCTGATATTGCCGTGGTCGGGGGAGCGGATGCCAGCCTGACCCGTGTGATGCTTCAGCAGTTTGCAGCGGCTGGGATCTTGGATTCCCAGTTGCCGCCAGAACCTGTCTGCCGCCCTTATGACAGGAGTGGAGCAGGGACGGTATTGGGCGAGGGCGCGGCCTTTTTGATATTGGAGAAAGTCTCGCATGCCCGTGCTCGCGGGGCGAAAATATTTGGTATTTTATCGGGCTGGGGTCTTGCCGCAGACGGGGGAGTGACCTCGGCGGAATCAGCAGGAGCGGAGGCGTTGAGTCGTGCCGCCAGTGCCGCCGTGGAGAAAGCGGGTCTGCGGTGGAGCGATGTAGGCTATATCAACACGCACGGCACGGGCACTCGAGTCAATGACGATATGGAAATGGCGTGGCTCCGGCGCGTGTCCGGTGCATCTGGTGGCGCTATTCCCTACAGTTCCACCAAGGCAGTGACGGGGCATTGTCTCGGGGCGACGCCCGTGATCGAAGCAGCAGTCTGCCTCGAGGCACTGCGACGGAGGAGTCTTGCGCGAAGTGTGCATTGCCGCACCCCGCACCCCGGAGCGCCCGAGGGGTTGGTGCTGGAGGCGGGGTTGTCTATGGAGAAACCCGCAGCGCTCTCCACCTCGGTCGGATTTTGGGGGGCGGCCTGTGCGTTGCTTTTCACGGCGGCACCAGGAGAGGAATCTCATGGATAGTGGTGGTGTCTCGGATACAGTGCGCGAGGGTTTAGATGACGCCTTGAGGCATGAATTGGAAGAGTTGGAGAAGGCGCATCTACGACGGCGTTTGCGAGAGGTCACGACGCCGCAGGGGGCAGAAATTCACTGCGACGGTCAGCGTTGTGTAAACTTTGCCTCGAATGATTACTTGGGGTTGGCTGGTGAATCATTCATGGCTGAAGCGGCGGCGAAAGCGGCGCGGGATTATGGTGTTGGTTCGGGGGCGTCACGGCTGATCTCAGGCACGCAGACGCCGCACTTGGAACTGGAGCGGGAGTTGGCTTTGTTTAAGGAAACGGAGGCGTCCTTGGCGTTCGCCTGCGGTTACTCCACGGCTCTCGGAACAATCCCGGCGCTGGTGGGGAACGGTGATGTCGTTATTCTCGATAAACTCTCCCATGCGAGTTTGGTAGATGGAGCGCGATTGAGCGGGGCCACGATGCGCGTGTTTCCCCACAATGACACGGAAACTCTCGCATCGCATTTGCGCTGGGCCCGGGAGAAATACCCGCAGGCCCGGGTGCTGGTGGTGACAGAATCGGTTTTCAGTATGGACGGGGATCTTGCCCCGCTGTCGGAGATAGTGGCTCTAAAAGAAAAGCACGGCGCGTGGCTGATGCTGGATGAAGCTCACGGCGTGGGGGTCGTGGGTGAAGGCGGGCGAGGTCTGGTGCAGGCGCTCGGGATGCAAGGCCGGGTGGAAGTGCAGATGGGCACGCTGGGCAAAGCGCTCGGCGCAGCGGGCGGGTATATCGCCGGGAGCCGCGTGCTCGTGGATTTTTTGGTGAACCGTGCCCGCAGTTTTATTTTCTCCACAGCCCCGCCGCCGGCTCAAGCAGCAGCGGCAGCAGCGGCAGTGCGTTGGTTGCAAACAGGGGAGGGCCGGGCGCGGGTGGAGAGGCTGGCATCGCATCGGGCTCTGCTGGCAGGGCTCTGCCGCGGGTTGGTGCCAGAGGAACTCCCCTCGGCCATCGTGCCTGTGATGGTAGGGGAAGAGGGAGCCGCGCTCGAAGTGGCTGCGAAGGCTTTGCAGGCGGGATATTACCTGCCTGCCGTGCGTTATCCTACCGTGCCAAAAGGAAAGGCACGCCTGAGGCTGACCTTGACCGCCACGCAGGCAGAAGAGCAGGTTCGGCGAGTCGCCGCCTATCTCGACTCTGTATTGTTACAATAATCTAGCAATAGTTACCACTTGACGAAAATGCTTCAACATGTAGCTTGTGCTACAAATGAAGAAAACTATCACTCTCCCCCTCAGCGCCCGTGCGGTGCGCAAAGTGCTGGTGCAGGACGCCCTGAAGCATCTGCACGAGTGCGAGCATGAACATGGTGGGCGGACGGCAACGCCAGAGAGCGTGGCAGGAGCCACGGCCAGCACGCGAGACCAGGCGCTGCGGGTGTTGGAGAGCATGCAGGCCGATGGGCTGGTGCACTGGAAAGGGGACGAGGCTGTGCTCACCGAGGCGGGTCGTGCGCGAGCCCGTCAAGTGATCCGTGCCCACCGTCTCTACGAAACCTATCTGGCCAGAGAGACGGGACTCTCTCCTGCCGAGTGGCATGCGAGAGCCGACCGCATGGAACATGGTATCTCACCCGAGGAGGCGGATCAGCTGGCAGCGCGGCTCGGGCATCCGAGGTTCGACCCGCACGGTGATCCGATACCGACCCAGGGAGGAGAGTTGCCCGAGATTTTGGGTTCTCCCCTCACGCTTTACCCGGAGGGGTCAGCGCTTTTGGTGATCCATGTAGGCGATGAGCCTCCCCACATTGGTCTGGCCTTGGCCAAGGCTGGATGCGCACCTGGTATGCGCGCGGATATTGTCAGTTTACGCGAAGACAAGGTCGTGGTGAAACTGGACGGACGAGAGGTGGAGCTGGAGCATCCTGCGGCGACGCGGTTGAGGGTGGTGCCCTTGCCAGATACGAGCACGATGTCGCCCGGTGTCAGCCGTCTGAGTTCGCTTCGGCTTGGCGAGAGTGGCGAGGTGACCGGGCTTTCACCGGCGTGCCGTGGAGCCGAGCGTCGTCGGTTGCTCGATTTGGGGTTCGTGCTGGGGAGTGTGATTGAGGCTGAGTTGACAGGGCCGCTGGGTGGGCTGACGGCTTATCGCGTGCGCGGGACACTGATTGCGCTGCGCACACAACAATCTGATTTGGTATTAATCCAGAGTGAGAAACCTTTGATATGAGCTGTTCAACTTCCGCCTGCCAAAACTGTCCGTCTGCCGCCAAGGTGAAACGGCTTGGATTGGATCTCGAAAAATGGGATGCCGTGGTCGCCTTGGCTGGTAATCCGAACACGGGCAAGAGCACGGTATTTAATCGCCTGACGGGATTGCGTCAGCATACCGGCAACTGGCCCGGAAAAACGATAGCACGAGCCGAGGGCGGTTTTTCCTACGCCCAGCGCACTTACAAAATTGTAGATCTACCGGGCACTTATTCGTTGCTCTCCTCCTCTCCTGACGAAGAGGTGGCGCGAGATTTCGTGCTGTTCGGGAAGCCGGATGTCACGGTGGTGGTGCTGGATGCGACAGCGCTCGAGCGCAACTTGAATTTGGCGCTGCAAATCCTCCAGATCACCGGGCGGGTGGTGGTGTGTCTCAACCTGATGGATGAGGCCCGGGCTCATGGGATACAAGTGGACGCAGTTGGGCTGTCATCCGAATTGGGTGTGCCCGTGATACCGTGCGCCGCCCGTCGGGGAGAAGGCATACCTGAATTGCTGGAAGCTATCCAGAAAATGGCGGCTCGCGAGGTGCCGACAGCACCGAGACGACTAGATTTGGCCGTGCCGGGTTTCGAGGGGTGCCTGCACACGCTGTGTGAAGCATTCGCCCGAGTCTATCCGAGAGTGCCTCACCGCGAATGGATCGCCCTGCGTCTGCTGAGCGGAGATGCCTCGGTGTCCGAAGCCGTAGCGAGCGGCGAGATCGGGAGCCTCGGGGACGACCATGCCGCTACGGGGGTAGATGAAGGACTCACAGGAGCTGCTGCAGGAGAAACTCTGGCCGGCGGACAGGAGATAGTGCGCATGGCAGAAGAGCTACGGTGGCGTATTCCCCCGACACTTCACGATACTCTGACAGAAAGAATCTATGCGGAATCCGCGAGGATTGCAGCCATGCGAGTGGTGCAAAGAGAGCCATCACTCCGAGCCCGCTGGCAACGGCAGTGGGATGGGTGGCTCACGCATCCCGCCACAGGTTTCCCGTTGATGCTGGCGATCTTTTGCGTGGTATTGTGGCTGACCATCGAGGGGGCCAATGTGCCATCAGGATTTTTAGCCGATTTGTTAGTGGGTCAGGGACACCCATGGTTCCGTGGGTTGTTGGAGTGGCTCAAGGCGCCGTCTTGGGTGGTGGGTGTTGTGGCTGACGGGATGTATCTGGCAGCGGCATGGGTGGTGAGCGTGATGTTGCCCCCGATGGCGATTTTCTTTCCGGCGTTCACGCTGCTGGAAGATCTCGGTTATCTGCCGAGGGTGGCTTTCAATCTTGATCGTGTGTTCCAGCGGGTTGGGGCGCATGGCAAACAGGCTTTGACGATGTCCATGGGTTTTGGATGCAACGCGGCGGGAGTGGTGGCTTGCCGGGTGATTGATTCACCTCGCGAACGGATCATAGCCATTATCACCAACAATTTCGCTCTGTGCAATGGGCGATGGCCGACACAAATCTTGGTGGCCACACTCTTTGTCGGTGCGATGGTGCCGCCGGCGCTGGCAGGTTTGGCTGCAACAGGAGCCGTGGTGACAGTGGCGCTGGCTGGGGTCTGTCTGACATTCCTCTGTTCGTGGGGGCTGAGCCGGACGGTGTTGCAGGGGGAGGTTTCGACCTTCAGCCTCGAGCTGCCGCCCTATCGTCCGCCGCATTTCTTGCGCACGCTCTATACCTCGCTGGTGGACCGGACGCTTTTCGTGTTGTGGCGGGCGGTGGTGTTTGCCGTGCCGGCGGGAGCTTTGATCTGGATCATCGGCACGGTCTCAGTGGGGGGGCAGCCATTGGCCTCGCTGCTGGCGGGGTGGCTGGATCCCCTGGCGTGGAGTCTGGGTCTGACTGGAGTGATTTTGCTGGCGTATGTGGTCGCCATACCAGCCAACGAAATTGTCGTGCCGACCATCCTGATGTTGACCGTGGTGACGGCAGGACTGAGTGGTTTGGGGGCAGGCTCCGGCGTGATGTTTGAAGCGGAGGATGCAGTGGTGCGGGAGGTGCTTTTGGCCGGGGGATGGACGCCGCTCACGGCGGTGTGCCTGATGATTTTCAGCCTGTGCCACAACCCGTGCAGCACGACGATCTACACGATCTACCAAGAGACAAAAAGTTGGCGCTGGACGCTGCTGGCGACTCTCTTGCCGCTAGTTCTTGGCGTGGTGCTGTGTGCGGTCGTAGCGGCTGTGTGGCGAGTTTTCCTCTGAGTGGGCACTGGTGTTGCCTATCGGTTACAAAGTAAAAAGGGGTTGATGAAAGTATAAACATTATTTATACTTTGTTCGGTGATTAAAAAACAAAAACTAAAAAGCCCTGCGCATCAGGGGCGCGGCAGTTCCGGGAGCACTTCGCCCACTGCCCAGCACCAGATCAAGACTCGCCAGCAGCACGCGGAGGAGCGGGCGCAGGATTATGTGGAAGCGATAGCCGACCTCACCGAGAGGTCAGGCGAGGCGCGTGTTACTGACCTGGCTATAGAGTTGGGCATCAGCCATGTCACTGTCACTCGGACCGTGAGACGGCTCCAGAAAGAGGGCTGGCTCACGGCGCAGCCTTACCGATCCATTTTTTTGACCGAGGCCGGGCGGAAGTTGGCAGCCACCTCGAAATCGAGGCATGAGACCGTCGTGCGGTTTCTGGAGGCTCTGGGTGTTTCCGGCACTGTGGCTCGTGCAGATGCCGAGGGTATCGAACATCATGTGAGTGCAGAGACTCTGAAAGCGTTCGAGAAATATATCGCATCCAAAAAGCGTCGCTGAATCCCAAAGACGCTCAGGGTAGAAATTCTACCACGGACCACACGGAAAACACGGACAGGGGGGAGGGCATCACGCCGATCCATCCCTTTGCCTAAACCAACGATGCCAAAAACTAAAAGGAGGTGCAGCAGAAAACTCCGAAGACCATCGCTGCCGTGTCGTAGCGAGCACGGACGGCGTGGCTTAGTGGTTGTGGACAGTCGAGCCCACAGTGGTCGGTCGCTGTTTGAGGCGAGGTCTGCATCTGTCTTGATCCAGAAAAATGGTTGATTTTAAGAGGCTATTCGGTAGTGGTTATTCTGTGGTCAGAACATCAATTGCCTACAGCGGGGCTAATTTAGAAAACTCAGAATCCAAGTCTGCTCTCAACGAGCAGGGCTTAGAATATGGCTTTGTTGGAAAACTTCAGACCCTCAAATACGACTACCGCCCGGACATCACTGACCGCGCTTCGTTGGAGGCCAATTTCCGGCAGCGGTTCGAACTGCTCAACCGCGTCCACCTCACCGATTCCGAATTTGCCCGACTGCTGGATGAGATCGTTACCCCCGATGTCTTCACCGCATCCAAGACCCTCCGCAGCATCAACAGCTTCACCCGCGATGACGGCACGCCGCTCAACTACACGCTAGTCAACATCAAGGACTGGTGCAAAAATCACTTCGAGGTCGTCCACCAGCTCCGCATCAACACCGACTACAGCCACCATCGCTACGATGTCATCCTACTCATCAACGGCGTGCCCGTGGTGCAGATCGAACTAAAAACCCTCGGTGTCAACCCACGCCGTGCCATGGAGCAGATCGTTGATTACAAAAACGATCCCGGCAACGGCTACACCAAGACTCTCCTCTGCTTCCTCCAGCTCTTCATCGTCAGCAACCGCGACCGCACCTACTACTTCGCGAACAACAACACCCGCCACTTCGCCTTCCATGCCGAAGAACGCTTCCTCCCCATTTATGAGTTTGCGGACGAATCCAATAAAAAAATCTCCCACCTCGACGATTTTGCCGAGAGTTTCCTGAAAAAGTGCGACCTCGGGCGCATGATCAGCCGCTACATGGTGCTGCTCGCCGGTGAGCAAAAGCTCATGATCATGCGGCCTTACCAGGTCTATGCCGTGCAACACATGGTGAAGTGCATTGATGACGACGACGGCAACGGCTTCATCTGGCACACCACTGGCAGCGGCAAGAC
>DYRQ01000047.1:1846-19989 GCA_020718645.1 Verrucomicrobium spinosum | reverse complement strand
GGGGGAATATCTCACGCGGAGACGCGGAGACGCGGAGGGGAACGGGGGAATTCTTTTCACTACGGATGGGGGGACAGGCTTCGCCTGTTTTTATATTTTTCGTTTTCGCTGTTTGTGCGGGCATCTTGCCCGCCACCAGCAGAACACGGGCTGGAAGCCCGCGCTCCGTTAATGGAAAATATCGCACGCGGAGGGGTGGGTGTGCGAGTTACACGCCAACGACACTCACGGCGATGGATCGTGTGTGCGGCTGGGCGCGGTGTTCGAAGAGGTAAATGCCTTGCCAAGTGCCCAGCATCATTTCTCTCCGGTGGATCGGTATGGTCTCTGAGGTGCGGGTCAGAACCATGCGCAGGTGGCTGGTCATGTCGTCGGGTCCTTCGAGCGTGTGGGTGTAGCCTGTGGCGTCATCGGGCACGAGCCTCTCGAAAAAGGTGTGGAGGTCGGCGCGGGCTGTGGGGTCGGCATTCTCGTAGATCACTAGGCTGGCGCTGGTGTGTTGGACGAACACTGTGACTGTGCCTTCAGCTACCCCGCTGCGGTGGACGATGTCAGCTACGGCTGGGGTGATGTCTGTCGTGCCTTTGCCCCGGGTGCGTATGGTGAACGAGGCTGTGGTGGCTGTCATGACTTGGGTTTACTCGAGTCTTTCGATCTGGGCGCCGAGCGCACGCAGACGCTCGTCCACTTTTGAGAATCCGCGGTCTATCTGGTGGATGTTCTGGATTTCGGATTCTCCCTCGGCGCAGAGCGAGGCGATGAGCAGTGCCATGCCCGCACGGATATCAGGGCTGGACATGGTGCGACCCTGTAATTTTTCGGGTCCGATGACTACGGCACGGTGCGGGTCGCAGAGGACGATCCGGGCACCCATGCCGATGAGCCTGTCCACGAAGAAGAGGCGGGACTCGAACATTTTCTCGTGGATGATGATGGTGCCTTTGCCTTGGGTGGCTGTGACGAGAGCGACGGAGGTCATGTCAGCCGGGAAACCGGGCCACGGGGCGTCATCAATAATCGGGATAGCCCCGCCGAGGTCGTTGGCGATCTCGAGGCTCTGACCCGCCCTGACGCGGAGACCGGTGCCCTCGGGTTCGGAGTGGATGCCGAGCCTTTCGAAGACCATGCGGATCATGCGCATGTTGGGGAGGTCGGCGTCTTCGATGAGGAGGTCGCCACCGGTCAGCGCCGCTAGGGCAGCGAAGCTTCCGACCTCGAGGTAGTCGGGTCCGATGCGGTGGGTAGCGCCACCCAAGCGATCTACGCCTTGGATGCAGAGGATGTTGGAACCGATGCCCTCGATTTTGGCGCCCATGGCGGTGAGCATGCGGCAGAGGCCTTGGACATGGGGTTCGCTGGCGGCGTTGCGGATGGTGGTTTCCCCACGAGCACAGACGGCGGCGCAGAGCGCGTTTTCAGTGGCTGTCACCGAGGCTTCGTCGAGCAAAATGTCGGCACCTTTGAGTTGGTCGGCGGTGATGGTGAAGTGAGAGCCTTCGTCGGAGACCGAGGCACCGAGGGCGCGCAGGGCGAGCATGTGGGTGTCGAGGCGCCGTCGTCCGATGCGATCTCCGCCCGGCCTCGGGAGCACGACTTTGCCAGTGCGGGCGAGGAGAGGGCCGGCGAGGGTCACGGAGCCGCGCAATCTTTGGGCCATGCCGGGGGGGATGTCGCCGCAGGCGATGGATTTGGGCTTGATGGAAAGGGTGGTGCCGGTGCCGTGTTTGGATCGTGTGATGGAGGCGCCGAGTTCCTCCAGCAAGTCGGCCATGGCCGAGACGTCCTCGATGTTCGGGACATTTTCCAGATGCATGGGTTGGTCGGTCAAACAACAGGCAGCCAGCACGGGCAGGGCTTCGTTCTTGTTGCCTTGGGGTCGGATGACGCCCCCGAGGGGGACGCCGCCTTGAACCCTGAAAAATGCGCGATCGTGTTTGTCAGTGGACATGAGGCAGACAATGGGCAGAGGAGGGGGAAGACGGAAACCTTTTTTTAGGGGAAATTTTTTGTGCCAAAAAAAGGCTGGCACAGGCTGGCTGCTATTTGGGCGGGAGATCGCCCTCGATGCGGATGTGTTTGAGGTCATTCTGCCCGAGGCCGAGATCGGCGGCGGTTTTCAAGTAGTCGAGTTTTTTGGTGACTGGTGGCAGGAGCATGCTCGCCCTCCATTTTTCCATCTGCTCGACGGCTAGAGTGTCTATGGCGACGGGGTCTGAGGAGATGTAGAGAGTGGCGTGTTCGCGGTTATATCTGGGGACAAAAGCCGGGCCGCCTGCGAACTGGGCAAGGGTGGCGTCCATAATGTGGAGGACGGTGCGCTCTTTCAACACATCGTGGTCGAGTATTTCGGGTAGGCACGGGTCTCCGAATTGGGGGGCGAACTGGAAACGGCGGTTGTTGTCCACGGCGGCCATGGCTAGCCCGGCGATGCAGCCTTCGAAGCCGAGGGCGTCGCTGTCGCTGAAGACGGGGACATGGATGATCTTGGTGCAAGTCTCGGTCACGATCTTGGCGAAGTAGCTCTTGTTGCTGATCTGTTTTGGGTCGTCCTTGGGCTCGTCGTGGGTGGGTGGGGTGGGTGTTCCTGCCAATTTGGCGGCTCCTTTGGACGAGGCGTCGGCGAGAGCTTTTTTCAGGAGGTCTTCTTCTTTGGAGGCGGGTGCGGTGCGAACCCCTCTGAAATCGTGGTCGCCCCAGACGAGTTGGCCCATGACCGGGTGCGTGTAATATTCTTTGTCGCTGTAGCCGGAGTCCGGCAAGACCCCCACGACTTTGGCCCCTAGAAAAACAGAGGCCGGATCGTAACCGGCGCGCTCGAGCTGTTCGGTGTGTTTATCCCAAATCAGTATTTTATCTGCTGGCACACCGGCACGCACGAGAGAGCGGATCAGGGCTTCGATGATGCCGGGTTGGGTGCGGAAGCCTGGGCCACCCGTTGTGCTGATACGGATGCCGACGACATCGTTGGGGGAGATGATTTTGGAGAGGGCAGCGGCTGGGTCATTGGTTTGACCCCACAAGGACAGGCCGCGCTCGAGGAGGGCAGCGGCTTTGGAGCCGTCCACTTGGTATTCGCGGATGGCGGTGGGGTCGCTGACACGAATCACCCGTGGAGGGGCGGGTGCCCGTTCTTGGGCTGGGGCTGCGGCGGGCAAGAACAGGCCGCAGAGGAGAGCCGCAGAGCACAAAAACCATTTGGCTGATGAAAGCGTTTGCATTGCAAGAAAGGGTCTATATGGTTTTTTTAAATTATGTCGAACATAGCCGACCGGGAATATGATTTCATCTGCAAGCTCGTTTACGAGCACAGCCGTATTAATCTAGGGGATGGCAAGAAGGAATTAGTCACTGCTCGACTGGGCAAGCGTCTGAGGGTTTTGGATATCCCAACCTACAAGGATTATTGTGATTTCTTGCAGACGCCCAAGGGCGAGGAAGAGTTGACCCACCTGATTGATTCGATTTCGACCAACCACACCTTCTTTTTTCGTGAGTTCAAGCATTTCGAATTTTTGCAGCAGACTGTCTTGCCCCATTTTGCTCCTAAGACCCAGTCTCAAGGATCGTTTAAGGTGTGGAGTGCAGCCTCCTCGTCTGGCGAAGAGCCGTATTCCATAGCTATCTCTCTCTCGGATTATTTTGCGGCAATGAGTGGGTGGAAGTGGACGCTGGATGCGACAGATATTTCCACAAAAATTTTAGCAAAAGCCAAGGAGGGTATTTTTGCTGAGGATCGGGTCAAGGAGGTTCCCCAAGAGACCTTGCGCAAGTATTTTCAGAAGGGCACGGGAAAGTGGGATGGGTGTTTCAAGGTGAAAGAGGATCTGATTTCGAGGGTCAAGTTCACACATTTGAACCTGTTGGGGCCTGCCTACCCATTCACGGAAAAATTCCAGCTCATTTTCTGTCGTAATGTGATGATTTACTTCGACCGTCCGACACAAGAACAGCTCGTGAGGCGCCTGAGCGATTGTCTCGTGTCTGGTGGATATCTTTTCGTGGGACACTCCGAAAGCCTCACGGGTATCAAACACCCTCTCAAAACCATCAAGCCTGCTATCTACCAGAAACCCTGACGCACTATGTTAGCCAAAAAGAAAATCCGCGTATTGATCGTTGATGACTCTGCGATCGTGAGAAAAATAGCGACCGAGGCTTTGAGCAAAGATCCAGAGATTGAGGTGGTGGGGACGGCCATTGATCCCTATGTGGCTCGCGACAAAATTATCCAGCTACAGCCGGATGTCATTACTTTGGACATAGAGATGCCGCGCATGGATGGCCTGACCTTCCTGAAAATCCTGATGCAGCATCACCCCTTGCCTGTGATCATCATGAGTTCGCTGACGCAGTCGGGCTCGAGCTACGCGCTTGAGGCGCTCCATGCTGGAGCGGTAGAGGTGTTGGCCAAACCTGCAGGCTCTTATTCGGTGGGCGACTTGGCTGAACAACTGGTGACAAAGGTTAAGGCAGCCGCCGCGTGTAAAATTCGCAAGGCAGCACCCGCTCCTGCAGCAGGGCGACCAGGCACGATTTCAGGACCCATGCCTCGCACTTCGACGACTCCGTCGGTTCCAGTCCACACGGCAGTCAATAAAAGTGGGAATCGTCCGGCTGTATCGCTTGCGGCACATGGCTATCATCCCCGCCAGATCGTGCTTTTAGGCGCTTCCACCGGCGGCACCGAGGCGCTCAAAGAGGTGTTAGTGCGTCTTCCGCGAGAGATGCCTGGCATCTGTATTGTGCAGCATATCCCGGCCTATTTTTCGAAAGCCTTTGCAGACCGCCTGAATCAGCTCTGCCAACTGGATGTGCGTGAGGCCGTGGATGGCGACATCGTCGAGCCCGGCTTAGTGCTGGTGGCTCCAGGTAATTATCACATGCTCTTGGTCTGGGCGGGCAACAGCTACCGGGTTCATCTGAAACAAGGTCCGCCTGTATGGCACCAGCGCCCGGCGGTGGATGTTCTCTTTAATTCTGCGGCGGATATCGTCGGGAATAACGCCGTGGTCGGTGTGCTGACGGGTATGGGAAAAGACGGGGCAGAGGGTATGCTCAAACTGAAAAAGAACGGGTGCCGCACCTTTGCACAAGACGAAGAATCCTGCGTCGTCTTTGGCATGCCCCGTGCTTGCATGGAACTGAATGCAGCGGAACGAATGGTTCCCCTGCTGAAAATGCCAAACATCTTGCTCGAGGCACTCGCGCAAGGCGCTAAACGGCATTGAGATACAGTTTGATTGCAGCTTTAGGCTGCGATGCATTTTTTTCTCAGTATTGGGAAGAATGTGCCGATATTCCATGGAAGGAACAGTATTATGAGCGTAACATTAGGCGGTTTTTTTAGCGGCATGGACACCACTAGCATTATTAACCAGCTAGTGGCGATCCAGAAAATACCCATTACGACACTCCGAAAAGAGAGTGTTACGCTTACTTCCCAAAACGATGCCTATGGATTTCTCAGTTCGAGCATGTCCTCGCTCAAGGACAAGCTGACTTCGCTCAAAGACCCCGAGTTATTCCGGGCGGTCGCAGCCTCTTCATCTAACACGACTGTGGGCACGGCTTCTGCTGATACCACTGCAGTCAAGGGCATCGTCAAAATCCAAGTGACGGCCATGTCTAGCCAATCCTCCTATCTCGGCAGTAAGTTGACCTCGCTACCTGCAAACGGGGCTGTCGCAGCTTCCTCGGTATTTTCCTCTGGCTTCGCCGGGACAGTGAATGTGAACGGGACGCAGGTCACTATTGCGGACTCTGACACGCTGGATCAGATTGCTTCCAAGCTCAGTGTAGCCGGCGTCACTGCTGCCTACAACAGTGGCACAGGGAAGTTTGAGATGGCCGCTGCGAGCCCGATTATCTTGGCTACGGGATCGAGCAACTTTTTTCAGCAGTCCCAGCTTTTTAACAACGGCACCTCCTCGGTGACTTCTTCGACGGCTATAGGACGCACGGATACTTCCACGGTTTTGGGGTTGAGCGGGGATCTCACGATTAATGGAGTGAACATCAGCAGCATCACAGCGACGGACAGCCTCAAGGATGTGCTCGATAAAATCACAGGTAGCGAGGCTGGGGTGATTGCTACCTACGACAATTTCACCGACCAGATACGCCTCACTTCCAAGAGCCGGGGTTCTTTGGATATCTCGGTGTCTGGCGCCGATGCCGCCGCCCTCCAACTCTCCACGGGCAGCCTGAGCGTAGGGAGTGATACGAGATTCAAGGTCAACGATGGCATGGAGCGGATCAGCACCGATACTACACTCGATGGGGATGAGCTGGGGGTTTCGGGTCTCACATTTACCGCGCTTTCCGAGGGCGTCAGCACCGTCTCGCTCGGCGCGGACACCTCGAAAGTCAAATCAGCGCTGAACTCTTTCGTGGAGCAGTATAACTCGCTCCAGAATATGGTGAGGGACTACACTAAAGTAGATCCCAACAACTCGTTCAACAACGGGGTGCTGGCCAACGAATCATCCCTCACCTTCTTGCCCAGCGATCTGCGCTCTCTCCTGAGCATGACTTATGGCGATGGCACCTACCGCATGCTGGAGGACTTGGGCATCAAGGGCAACTCCTCCGACAATACGCTAACCACAGTCAATGACGCAGATTTGGAGAAAGCACTCAATAGCAACCAAGACGATCTGATCGAGATGTTCACCGATGCCACCAATGGTTTTTCTGCGAAGATGTCGGTGCGTCTCGATGCCTACGCTACGGGAACCACCAGTGTGGTTTCCACGCGGCAGACCTACATTAAAGATCGCCAGACGGACATCGAGGAGGAGATCGCCCGCATTGAAGCGCAGGTGGAGGCGGAGCGCCAATACCTCATCGCCCAATTCTCGGCCATGGAGAGCGCATCAGGTTCTAACAATCAGATAAGTTCGATGTTGTCAGGATTGAGTGCTTAGGCTAGATACTAGCCGAATGAAGTTGGTCATAGACTCGCAGCCGGCAGAGCCACCCCATCCGGCACCAGCGACTTTTAAGGAGTTCTGCGCCCATGTGATGGGGGTTCTTGCAGACCAAGGTCGTTCCATTGTTGCCTGCAAATTGGATGGACTGCCTGTGACCACTCTGGATTTAGCCGAGAGCCAATACCCCGCAGCCCAAGTCTGCGAGGTGGAGACAGTCCCTGTCGAAGTCGCTCTGCAAACCTCTCTATCCCTCCAGTTCCAACTTGTCCGCCAGATCGAAGGCGACTGCGAGACACTCGTCACCGATATTCTGTTGGCAGAGCCAATGGAAGTGGTGGATAAGTGGAAGTTCATTTGCGCCCAGATCCAGATCATGATCGCCTGCGTTCCGCAGCTCTGCACCGTGCTTACTGAAGCCCAAATCAATGAATTGATTGATGTGCAGTTGGCAGACTTTAACTCCATCATGGAAGATTGTGGTAACGCGTTTAACGCGGCCGATGTGGTTTCTGTGTCTGATATTCTCGAGCTTCGCCTGCAACCTTGGTTGGCGAATTTTAGAGAATTGCTGCAATCGCTGCTCGCCCGTTTGAACCAACAAGGTGGGGATCCTGCGGAGTAATGTCACCCAATTTGGCCTATCTCAAAAGCCGGGTCAACTCGGCGACGCCAGTGGGGCTTATCGTGCTGCTCTACGAGGGCATGATCCGCTTTGCCTCCGACGCGCGCGAGATGCTTTCTCAGACTGAGCCTTCTATCCCCGATGCCGCCAATGCAGTTCGCCGGTCCATTGACATCCTCACTGGTCTGAACTCCTCTCTGCGCTACGAGGCTGCTCCAGAGCTGTGCGATAGGCTGTCGGGTCTCTACGCTTTTTTTACCGAGGAGATGCACTTGGCTCTGCAAGGACGCGAGCCAGAGCGCATCACGAAAATACTCCCTCTCATGGAGGAGTTGCTCACCGCATGGCGCGAAGCCGAAATGCAAGTCACCTCAACCGGTGAGTCTTCCCAGCCTCCTACGGGTCAATCCTCATGAGCGAATCCTTGGAACAAAAAGTCAAGAGTGCCAGCCCCGCAGGCTTGGTCGTGCTCCTCTTCGACGAGATTATCAAAAGGGCGGGCATCGTCACAACTGCCATCGCTGCCGGCAAGGCGACTGATGCCCAAGGAGATCTCGAACGCTGTCTCCAGATTTTCCGTCTGCTCAACTCTTCGCTCCGCCCCGAGCACGACCCGGAGTTCACCACTCGTGTCTCGGCGCTCTACGACTTTTTTGGCACCCAATTGACCTCGGGTTACGAACTGAATGACGCGCAGAAAATCGAAGCCGTTCTGCCCATGATCCGCGAGCTGGGTGAAGCTTGGCGGCAGATTGATCAACAAGGCCCCGCCGCCTGACGCGGCTGCCGAGATAGCCCGCTATGGGCTCCGTCCTTTTTCTCGAATCGTTCCAAGGCACAGCCTCGCTCTTCACCCTCGGCTTGCTCTCGGGCGCTCGGGTCTGTGGCTGGACAGGGAGTGTGAGAGCTGTTGCAGATGGGCGCGGTGCTGCCCGCCCCGCATCAGAGTTGTGTGGTGAAATCCGCGCGTTGGCACCTGACATCATTGTGTTTTTGATGGATGCCGCCTTCGGTCACCCCTCGATAGAAAATATCATCCCCGCACACATTCCATGCCTCTCCCTCTGGTTCGATGATTTTCTTCGTAGTCCTCAAACACTCGGAGCTTGGGCGCGTTGGCAAACTTGGCAGGCGTCGGGACAAGTCCAGGTTTGCCTCTGGGATGGTTGGTGGCGGGACCGTTGGAGAGATCATACGAATCACACAGCCAGTGCCGTGCATCTCGCTGCTGATCCTGCGGATTTTGTGCCCGCGGCTCAGCCGTTCGTTTCAGGGTTGGAGGCATCGGCGGTCATGGTCGGCACCGTCCCGTCTCTCGCCTCGCTTCAACAGGATGAACAAGGGATACCCACGGTGTTGCACCCCCTGCTGCGCGAGGCTGCTCGGGTGATGGAACAGGCGCCGTGGCCAATCCGTGCCTACGATATTTTCCAGCTCAGCCTTGGTGCTGCGCCCGCAAAAATACGAATCGCTGCCGAGCGCTGGATGCAACTCCCCCAGAGTGCTGCGCTGGTGCACCGGCAAGTGTGGAGGCTCGGGAAAAGAGCCGCGCGGGTGCGGGGTTTACGAGCTGTGGCAGGAGTGATGCCAGTGGCTCTTTTGAGTGGGCACGGCACGGAATCCTACGCGGGCGGGGACGAGATACGAGCCGAGCTGCCGCCAGGGACACACTTTGTCTATCAGGATACCCGCAGTGTTGGCAGGGGGGCGTGGTCCGGCCTTTTTACAGCGGGAGCATTCCAGCTCCAGATCACCGACCCACAATCCATCGAAAGCGGCGTGCCTTACCGCGTATTCGAAACAGCCGCCTGCGGTCGCCCATTGCTCACTGACACGAGGCCGGGGCTACCGGAATTATTCCCGGGTGGAGGGCACCTGTATTGCGCCTCAGATGAGGAGGATCTCGCCGCTCGCTCGCTCGCTCTGGCCGCTCTATCGGACGAGGAGCGGCAGGAGGTAGGAGGTGCAGGACGACAACTTTTTTTGGAATCGCATACATGGGAAAAACGCTGGATTCAAGTGGCGGGTCTCGCGCAGAGTCCACCGCCATGAAAAGCGGCTTGAAGCAGGTGGAGACCACGCCAGCACTGAAGAGGTGGAAGCTCATCATCGCCTACGACGGCACAGGTTTTGCCGGGTGGCAGCGGCAGAAAAATGGGTTGGCGGTTCAGGAGTTAATCGAGACAGCAGCGGGAAAATTATTTGGAATTCCCGTGACCGTGCACGGAGCCAGCCGCACAGATTCAGGCGTCCACGCCATCGGCCAGTGCGCTCATTTTGACCAGCCGCTGGACTCGCGCACATTTCCTTCGAAAGAATTGTTGCTCGGGCTGAATGCGCATTTACCACCGCAGATCCGCGTGCTGCGAGCCTCGCGCGTCCGTCCGGATTTTCACTCCCGTTTTCAGGCGTTGGGCAAACGCTATGAATACCGCATCCTCAACTCCCGTGTGCTCCCTCCGCATGACTACCAGCGTGCCTGGCAGGTGTCGCTACCTCTGGATGTTCAGAAGATGCGAGAGGCGGCTGCAGTGCTGGTGGGCACACACGATTTCTTGGCGTTTTCGGCTTTTTCCAAGGATCGCCGCGAAAACACGGTTCGCACGATCCACGACATCAGGATTGTGGGCAGGGGAGAAAAAATATCGGTCATCGTCGAGGGCGACGGATTTCTCTACCGCATGGTGCGCAGCATCGCCGGATCTCTGGTGAGAGTGGGCTTGGGCCGGGAGAGTGTCGAGTGGGTGGGCGAGCGTCTGCGGGGTCGGGATCGCCTGCCTGGGGTGGTGACAGCGCCGCCCGACGGCCTCTACTTGATTCGGGTGTTCTATCCTGTGGCTCGGGGGGCAGATTGCAGTCCAAGATGACCCCTGTATTTGGGTTTGCAAAACTGGTTGGATGCCCCAAGCTCCGACAGCTCTATGGCACACACCTGCCCGAATTGTCCTGGCGAAAACAGGGTAACTCCGACCACCGCAGGCGGTGCTACAACACCACGATAATGTCCCATCCCACAGGAGAAAACCATGGCTGAAGTCACATTGCACTTTGAAAACGCCCGGGCCATCCAGGCTCTCTATGCCGGGGACGCCGGTAACCTAGACCTCATCCAGAACACGCTGGGCGTCAAGCTGACGACTCGAGACGGGTGGGTGAAACTGGTCGGTAAAGCCGCCGGGGTCGAAAAAGCCAAACAGCTATTTAACCAGCTCCACTTGGCCCGGGAAAAAGGGGTGCCTATACGCAAACACGAATTCCGCTACGCCTTGCAGCTCGTGGATTCGGGCGAGGCCGATGGCCTGCAAAAGATTCTTTCAGAGCGGCTCAGCATATCCCCGCGCAAGAACGCCATCGTGCCTAAGACTGTGGGTCAGCGCGAATATGTGGATATGATCCGGAGCAAGGATGTGACCTTCGGCGTGGGGCCGGCTGGCACCGGTAAAACTTACTTGGCCGTGGCGATGGCGTTGCATGCCCTCAAGGATAATCGCGTGGAGCGCATCATCCTGACCCGTCCTGCTGTAGAGGCCGGCGAAAGCCTCGGCTTTTTGCCCGGAGATATGCAGGAGAAGCTGCTGCCCTACCTGCGTCCTCTCTACGATGCCATGCACGACATGCTCGATGCCGAGGAAACCCAGCGCTACATGGATCGCGGTATCATCGAGATCGCACCGCTGGCCTACATGCGCGGACGCACGCTCAGCCGCTCATTTATCATCGTGGACGAAAGTCAGAACACCAGCACCGAGCAGATGTTCATGCTCCTGACGCGTATCGGCCAAGACTCAAAATGCGTCGTGACCGGTGACCCAACACAAGTGGATCTACCGCACAACCGCAAGAGCGGGCTCATCGAGGCTCTGCAAGCGCTGACCGAAGTCGAGAGCGTGGGCATTCATTATTTCAAAGAATCCGATGTCGTGCGCCACGAGGTGGTGGGACGGATACTCGCTGCTTACCGCAACCACCGTGGCTTTAAGAACACCTCGATGAGTCTTTGATTCTTCCCATGTCTATTCTCGATAAGCTTCACCAGACGCAACTCATCAAACGAGGGATGAGTTGTGGCAAGACTCGTCTCCAAGCGGTGCCCAATGATTGGGTCGAGGCGCTCGAGACATCATGGTGGGCAAAAGCTTTGTTGGCGCTGGCAGTGCTGGCTTCAGTCGGGGCACTCTGTTTTTATGGAGATCAATCGCCAGAGGAAGAGAGATTCTCGTGTTTGCTCTCTGTGTTTTTGCTGGGCACCTGTTTTCTGGTCATAGGTGCGCACCATCCCGAATTGCATCGCAGACACTCGAGGCTGCTGCTCTTTTTTAGCATGATTGTGGCCAACCTAGCCGTGTCGAAGGCGGTCATCCTTCTTTCCACGAGCCAAGGGGCGGTCTGGCTGGGGGCTTCGCTCGTGCCTTACTTGATACCCACGGCCTTGGCGCCTCTGTTGACCACGGTGATGCTGGGGCGCAGTGCGGGGTTGCTCTCGGCTTTTTATGCGGCGGTTCTGAACGGGCTGCTCTGGCCGCGCTCTTTCAGCCTGATCTTGGTAGTCGGGGTCTTGTCGGGGTGCTTGGCTGTCTCGCTCACGCAGAATGTGCGCAAGCGCAGCCAGATCATCCGTGCCGGTCTCTATGTGGGGCTCACATCGGCCACCTGTGCGGCAGCTATCGGTTTTCTGGGGGGAGACGGAACTGATGCCATACTCCAGCAAGCCTTGTGGGCGGCTGTCACAGGTATTGGCACCGGCGTCCTCGCTAACATGGTGCTGCCGATACTGGAATCCGTTTTCAGCATTACCACGAACCTTTCATGGTTGGAGATGGCGGACCTGAACCACCCGCTCTTGCAACGGCTCACGATTCAAGCGCCCGGCACCTACCACCACAGTCTGGTCGTGGCGAACTTGGCGGAGTCTGCTGCTCTCGCCATCGGTGCCAATGCGCTCCAATGCCGTGTCTCAGGCTATTTCCATGATGTAGGCAAAATCACTAAACCCGATTACTTTACCGAGAACCAGCATGGTGGAGAAAATCCGCACGATGATTTAACGCCGAACATGAGTGCATTGGTCGTCATGGCTCATGTCAAAGATGGCGTGGATTTGGCCATCAAAAACAAGCTCGCTGCCCCAGTCATAGATGCCATCGCGCAGCACCACGGCACCACCCTCGTGAGCTATTTTCACAGCAAAGCTCTGCGCCAGCAGAAAGATGCCATCGAAGGGGTTCGCATCATGCAGATGTGCGAAGACGATGTGCCCGATGTCTCCGAGCAATCCTACCGCTATGCCGGCCCTAAGCCGCAGAGTAAAGAGACAGCCATCCTCATGATCGCCGATGCCGCCGAGGCAGCGACGCGCAGCCTCGATAAACCCACGCCACAGCGCATTGAGGAGTTCGTGAAAGAACTCATGCGCGCCCGCATTGATGACGGGCAGTTTGATGAATGCCCTATCACCATGGGGGAACTCAACACGGTCGCCGAGCGGCTCGCTTTCACGCTCAAGACCGTCCTTCACGGACGCATCAGTTACCCCAAACGCGATCATGACGACGATAAGCCTGACCACTCGCCCAAAGGCACGCCAGGTCTCTCTGGCGCACCTGCGCACGCAGCTTGAACTCTTGCCGGGTCTGGTGCCACTGCCACTGCCCGAGGTGCATTTCGTCGCGGTTTCTGCCCAGGAAATGGCAGATATTAATTGGCAATTTTTGAAGCACGAAGGTCCCACCGATGTGATCACCTTCCAGCACGGCGAGATTGTCGTCTGTCCTCAAGTGGCTCGCGACTTAGCGCGGGAGCTGCGCATTCCTCCCGCTGAGGAGTTGCTGCGTTACTGTGTGCACGGCTGGCTTCATCTGGCAGGATACGACGATAAAAAACCCGCGCACCGCGCTACCATGCACCGCATGCAAGAAAGCCTGTTGGCAGTCTTGTTGTCGCGCTGAGTCGCTGGCCTGCCCTTGCATCGCCCGAGACGGAATTGTTCGTGGACAGCGCACGGTTTCCGGTTAGAATAGGGTGTAATGGCTGGCTATATCTTACAAGGTGGCGATGGGAAAGAATACGGTCCTGTAGATGAGGCTGCGATCCGGTCTTGGATCGAAGATCATCGGGTCATTGGTTCCTCTTTGATCAAACCAGAAGGGGGAGAGTTTGCTGAAGCTAAAAACCTGTCCCAGTTTGCTTCCTATTTCACCTCGGGCGACTACCACGAAGTCACTCATGTCCCGGGTGTGGACACGGCCAAGGCACTGAAGGAGTCTTGGCATATTTTCTTGAAAGATCCCCTGCGGTATTACGGGCTGATACTGGTTTTTTGGGGTGCCTGTATTGTATTGGCACTGTTGCCGGAAGTGCTGGGGTTGGCCTTGGCTCCCTTGGTTGGGAGTTCAAGCCTGCGCGAGTTGGGGACGGGTCTGCTTTCCTTGGCGATGAACTTGCTTTTTACCGGTCCTTTGCTGGTGGGCTGCTACCGGTTTTTATTGCGTGGGGTGGACGGTGGTAAACCGGGGCTCGAACAGTTGGTATTTGGATTTCGCTCGGATGTGGTCGGCAAAGCGATTGGCGTGCAGGTGGTCAAATTCATCGTGATGAGTTGTGTCGTCGTGGCAGGTATTATAGCGGCGGCTCTGGTGGCCTTGGCGCTTGGGCTTTCGACCAATATCAAGCCGGAGCTGATTGCGAAAAATCCTTTTGAACACGCCGAGTGGGTGGTGCTTTTTGTGGGTGCTGTGCTCGTGGTTGCATTCCTGGTGATGCTGGTGGTCACGCTGATGATATTTGTAGAATTTTTATTGGCCGACGAGTCGCAGGAAAGTTTTGTGGGGTTATTCACCAAAAGTTCGCAGTTGGCATTATCAAAAGTTGCTCCACTCGCGTGGTATTTCACCGTGTTGAGCCTGATCTGGCTGCTCTCCTTCGTGTGTCTGGTGATTCCTGCTCTGCTGCTCGCGCCGTGGCTCATGCTCTCCATGGCGCATGTTTACCGCCAGATAGCCGGCCCCTCGTCCAGTCCAACGCAGACAAATAATACTCCGTAGCCGGGCAGACTCTTTCAGTTCACGCCCGCTCAGTTGCTTGAGCCTCGTTCTGTGCTAACTTGGGAATAGGTGCAACAACCGGGCAGAGGAGTATTGATGAACATTGAATCGAACTTGGATGAAAAGAGAGTTTTCAAACCCTCGAAAGCCGTCGTTGAATCTGCCCGCATCGGCAGTATGTCCGAGTATAAAAGGCTCCACCAACTCTCGCTTCGCAACCCTGAAAAATTCTGGGCGGGCATGGCCGAGGAAAACTTGGTCTGGTTCAAAAAATGGAGTTCTGTGCTCGAGTGGAAAGAGCCTTTTGCCAAGTGGTTTGTTGGGGGAAAAATTAATGTCAGCACCAACTGTCTCGACCGCCATGTAGATGGTCCACGCCGCAACAAGGCTGCGATCATTTGGGAAGGTGAGCCCGGCGACACCCGGACGCTGACTTACCAGCAACTCCTCACCGAGGTGTGCAAGTTTGCCAATGTGCTCAAAAAACACGACATTCGCCCCAAAGATCGTGTCATGATTTACATGCCGCTCGTCCCCGAGGCCGCCATTGCTATGCTCGCCTGTGCCCGGATCGGTGCGGTGCATAGCGTGGTCTTTGGTGGGTTCAGTGCGGCTGCTTTGCGCGACCGGTGCAACGACTGCCAAGCCAAAATGGTTATCACTGCCGATGGCGGATTCCGGCGCGGGCAACCGCTCCCGCTGAAGCCTGCTGTGGACGAGGCTCTAGCCGGTGCTCCATCCGTGAAAAAAGTCATCGTCTATCGTCGCACCAACACCGAGACGCGCATGACCATTGGCCGCGACTATAACTGGCGCGATGAGATGGAGACCGTGGACGCCGATTGCACCGCCGCCAAGCTCGACAGCGAGCATCCGCTCTTCATCCTCTACACCAGCGGTAGCACCGGTAAACCCAAGGGCATCCTCCATACTACGGGCGGCTATTTGCTCGGTGCGCATCTCACGACCAAATATGTTTTTGACCTGCGCGAGGAGGATATATTTTGGTGCACCGCTGATGTCGGGTGGATCACTGGTCACACCTACACCATCTACGGGGCGTTGAGTAACGGCGGCACCACTCTGATCTACGAGGGCGTCCCCAACCATCCGAAGCCCGACCGCTTCTGGAACATCATCGAGAAATACGGGGTCAATATTTTCTACACAGCCCCCACGGCCATCCGTTCTTTCATTCGTTGGGGCGACGATTGGGTCAAAAAACATAATCTCTCGACTCTGCGCCTACTTGGTTCCGTGGGTGAACCGATTAATCCTGAAGCTTGGATGTGGTATTACACTCTGGTCGGTAACAAGAAATGTCCCATCATGGACACTTGGTGGCAGACTGAAACTGGCGCGCACATGATCACGCCACTGCCCGGCGCCATCCCTCTCAAACCCGGTTCGGGCACCCTTCCCTTTTTCGGAGTGGATGCGGCTGTGGTGGACGATCAAGGCCGTGAGGTGCCTGCCAATGCCGGTGGCCGTCTGGTCATCCGCAAGCCATGGCCTTCCATGCTCCGCAACCTCTGGGGCGATCCCGAGCGCTACAAAAAAGTTTATTGGAGCGATGTGCTAGGCTGCTACTTCACCGGCGACGGTGCGCGCCGTGACAAGGATGGCTATTTCTGGATCGTCGGGCGCATGGACGATGTGCTCAATGTCTCGGGGCACCGCCTCGGCACGGCGGAGGTCGAAAGCGCTCTGGTAAGCCACCCGTCCATCGCGGAGGCTGCGGCAGTCGGACGCCCCGATGAAATCAAGGGGCAGGCCATCGTAGTTTTTGTGACTGTCAAATCTGGCGTGAACCCCTCCACCGAACTCAAGGAAGAGCTGCGGGCCCATGTTGCCAAAGAGATCGGTTCCATTGCCAAACCCGATGACATTCACTGGGCGGAGTCACTACCCAAAACTCGCAGTGGCAAAATTATGCGCCGCTTGCTCAAGGAGGTCGCGGCGGGCAGAGAGGTCAAGGGGGATACCACCACTCTCGAGGATTTCTCCGTTATTTCTCAACTCCGCCAGATCGAGGATTGAGTCGCCCACTTTGCGGTAGCAAGAATCCTGCACGGATCGTCTATTTTGTGGAAGTTTGTCGAAATTGTGTCACAGTGAAGCCTTGCCCATCGCAGTGAATAAAAATGTGACATGAGAACGGAAGCCAAATTCGTATTATACCTCGAGCGGATCATGGGCGCTACTGTGCCTCAAAACAGGCGAACCAAAGCTCTGCTCTTCCAGATCCGTGCGGAACTCACTCGCGAGAAACGCTTCACAGGTCGTGCTGAATTGATTCGCGTGGTAGATCACTTGGTCAACTTTTTAGATTAACCCAGAGGCTCTTTTTTCGAGCCCGCGCCTGTTTGTTGTGACAGATTGGACTGTTGGGAGTAGGGCATCGAAATGCAACGCCTCATTTGCGCGCGAGCAGCTTCTCGTCTATGGTTGTGGCACATGAACAGAGCATGGCCAGAAGCGACACTGATTCTCGCAGGGCACGGTTCCACCATCAACCGTGATTCCAGTGCGCCCACTCGCCGCTTGGCCGAGGCGTTGGCTGGCTCAGGTCGTTTTGCTCAAGTGCGCACCGCATTTTGGAAAGAAGAACCTTCCATCGCCGCCTCATTGGAAAAATTGCAAACACCAGTAGTGTTCATCGTGCCGGTGTTTGTGGGCGAGGGTTATTTTACTAAAGAAATTCTGCCTGCGGCCTTCGGTATCACCGATGATATATCCGTGCGTGGAGACACACTCTTCCACTACACGCGACCTGTGGGATGTCATCCCTCCATGACTCGTCTCGTGCTCGACCGTGCCCGCGCTGCGGCCCCTGGAGTGGAGGGAGATGATACGGCGTTGATCATCGTCGGACATGGCACAGAAAAAAATAAAAACTCGCGCCGTGCCGTGGATCTTCAAGTTGCGGCAATCAGCGCGATGGGAATTTATGGGGAGGTGTTGCCTGCGTTCATGGAACAAGAGCCCTCTGTCACCGGTTGGCACGAGATGACTGACAAGCCCCGCGTCGTGGCTGCTCCACTTTTTATCTCCAATGGGCTGCACGGGTATGATGATATTCCCGGCATGATGGGGATTGCCACTGACTTATCAGAACTAGGGTCAGTGTTTGCGCGTAACCCCCATCGTGTGAAAGGGCGACAACTCTGGTATGCCCCTGCAATCGGCACCGGACCTGAGCTGGCTGAGATCGTGCTCGACATGGTGGCAGAGTCTTCAAGCCTAAGCTCGGCACCTGCCTTGGCAGCCTGAGGAAATCGCGCTCGATCAGAATAGAGTTGGAATCTCGGGGTAGTTCGTCTTGACTCCCATCATTATGGGATGGCGTTGGAGAAAGAGCATCAGCCGAGGACCTGCGAAGATCACAGTATCCAAAAATGGCGTGGGCTGGAGTATAGGCGCATTGGGGTTGCGGTGCGGGGCATCTCCTGCTGGCCGACCTTACCTCTCCTTTTCCATACCAGGCACAGGTCTGAGCTGGGTCAAATACTTGGACAAAAACAAATCTGACCCACCCGATGACTCCAC
>DYRQ01000047.1:0-1746 GCA_020718645.1 Verrucomicrobium spinosum | reverse complement strand
CGATGAGTCTCAGGTTTTATAAGTGAGTCGCGGGCTTGGCGGCTGGGGCTGCATTTTTCTTTTTTGCCTGTTGCTCGGTATGAAATCGTTCCGCTGCTTTGCCCGAGAGTGTTCTGCGGTCGGCGATCTCAGCCGGCTTCCGCCAGCGCAGTATTATGGTCGCTCCTTTGGGGTCGGGTTCATCCGTGCTTTTTCTGATGAAAATAGTTTTGCCCGACTTGATGTCGTAGAGTTGCTGCCACGAAGTAACTTTCTGCCAAGCCGTAGGTTGATCGGGCTTGGGTGCTGGTTCATTGGCGGCACCCAACAAGGTGCTCGTGCAGACGCTGAGCAGAAGCGCTAGGCCGATCATGGTTCTATTTTTTGGATTCGCGAAAGTCATGGCATCATATTACAAGGCGTAGTGATATTCTGCAAAGCAACTTCTATCGCACTGCTAGTCGTGGCATGGCTCAGCACCTGTGCTGGTGTCTGTCCTGCGTCTCAGGCAGGGACGCCTCCTCCATGGGTCTGTCCAGAGGCGGAAACACTTCGCTACCTTGTTGCTTACGGACCTGTGCTGGGGGCGGAGCTGACTTTGAAAACGGAGAAAACGGAAAACGGCTCGTGGCGGTTTACGGGACATTGCCGATCCCGTGGCGCAGTTGAGCTATTTTATAAAATACGAAGCTCGGTCACCACCACGACCCATGGCCCTTTATTCTTAGCTAATGAGTTCTACGAAGACAGGAGCGAAGGAGGGCACCGCTATCATCGTTACCAGTTTCTGGATTTTCGTAAACGCATGGGTATCTGGGAAAATTATGTATCGGGTCACAGAAAAAAACTGAAAGTGCAGGGCGCAGCCCATGATCTGCTCGGTGTCGCCTACTATGTCCGGGGACTTCCATGGGAGGTAGGGCAGTCGCGTCTTGTCTCTGTATTCAGTGACGCGGCCTATCATAATTTGCGATTCTGGTGCGAGCGTCGTGGGGTCGAGCAGGAGGGCGAATTTCGCGGTGCTGCGACTCTCCGACTCCGGTGCGACGATGTCTTCGAACAAGCCACACGGCGCGATGGAAAACTGGAGGTGATCGTGCTCGACCGTGCCGATCGTCTGCCTGTGCAACTGCGACTCTCAGTCAGTTGGGGCACCGTAGTCATGCGCCTCTGTGAGAGAAAATGAACCCGATGAAATTTGAATCAACCACCGATGAACACTGATGGGGAACGAACGGAGGGCGGGCATCTTGCCCGCTACAAATAAAACACGGGATGGATGCCCGCTCAAAATAAAGAAAAACAATCCGATGAAATTTGTCAGTGTTAATCCGTGTCCATCAGTGGTAAAAATATCTTTTAGAAAATGAAAACGGATAAAAAATCACGAAGCGAGCTGAGGCTGAAGGTCGTCTCGCTGTGTGTAATGCGCATTGGCTGTCGAAACTGACTTTATGGCAAGCATTTACATAGAGACTTCTATCCCGAGCTATATTTGTGCCCGCCAGTCCGAGCATCTGGTGGCTTTGACCCGCCAATATCTCGCCCGGCAGTGGTGGGAATTGGAAAGATCCAAACACACCAGTTATTCGTGTCTGACATCGTCTATTTAGAGGCATCCCGAGGCGACGCTGCACGGGCACTGCAACGGCTTGACTTGCTCACAGGCATTCCCAGACTTTCGGTTACCGAAGATTGCAAGTCTCTCGCACAAGTGATCCTCGATAAAGGGGATTTGTCGGCAAAAGCAAAAGACGATGCCTTGCA
>DYRQ01000046.1 GCA_020718645.1 Verrucomicrobium spinosum | reverse complement strand
TTGCACCACCTCTATTTACACCACTCGCTTCTCTTTCTATTGAGGATTCTGGGTTCAATTTGTATGCCGCGTATCATGTGGAGAACATTTCAGAAACTGACTACGCCGTCCATTGTCACAATGACTAACCTGACCCTAGTTTTCAACCCAGTTTCCCACACTGGCTCTCCCTCGGTGTCAAAACTATTGCGGCAACAGGATCTAAAAGGTGATCGTTGTTGACAATAACCCTGTCCTTCAGCAAAGAATTACAGCAGTCATATCACACTGACACCCAAAATCATTGAAAGAATATACTATGAAACGCACGCTTCTCATACTAGCCGCCATGCTCTCCACTCTGATCGCCCATGCAGGTGACAAAGAAGTTGCCCAGGTCATCGCCGAGGAGGCCAAGGCCAAGGCTGCCCTTGAGAAACCGGCGTGGCTGTCTGAGCTGAGTGTTATGTTCCGCGAGGGCTATGACAGCGACCTCTTTCAGCATGACTACATCGAGCCCTCCAATATAGACTCGGGGTTTTTCGCTATCATGCCCAAGCTCGGCCTTGATGCAGGCAAACTGATGAGCGACGAAGCCAAAGAAAACGGCGCTCCCTCCACCCTCTCTCTGATCTATGCTCCCGAGGTTTACTACTACCACTCCGATTACCAAGAGAACTACGCTGCCCACCGTGTGAACAATAAAGTCGCTGGCGCTGCCGGTGACTTTTCTTACGAGTTGAATAGTGCTTTCTCCTTCGTGGACGGCGATCGCGAATCCGTCTCCTACCCCAACAGCTTCAACGCCTACATCGTCACCCACCGCGACCGCCGCAAACACCTGAAAGAAGTCGGCGACATCAAACTGCGCTATGATTTGGATGGCTGGTTTTTTCGCCCAGTGGCCATGCTGAAGCTGAGCGACTTCCACTTGAAACACCGCATGGATGTGCCCGGCTACCTGAATTACACTGACCGCCGCGAAGTCAACGGCGGCATAGATGTAGGCCGTGAGATCTTCGAAGGCTTCTATTTTACTCTCGGCTACCGCTATGGCGATCAATTTCAACCCCGCCGCTCTCTCAGCAACATCAATTACTCGAACACCTATCAACGCGTGCTCGGCGGTTTCGAGGGCAAGCCTCTCAAATGGCTGACTCTCGCATTCCAGATGGGGCCCGACTTCCGCCACCTCTCCGACCGCGCGGTCTATCCCGACTCTTACCGTGAGGGTAACATGGTGCGCATCTTCGTGGATGGCACTGCCACAGCACAGATCACTTCCAAAGACTCTCTCTCTTTTGAGGCCAAGCAGTATCAGGAACTCTCCAGCGTCGGTCAGAACGAATACGAGGAAACCGTGTTTGGCTTGACCTACAAACGCCTCTTGACCCAAGCGCTCACATTCCAACTCGGATGCCGTGCTATCGAGGGTGACTACGAAGTCGGTGCTGGCACCGCCTTGCGTGATGACTGGATGATCGCTTCCAAAGCGGGCATCGTCTGGCAGATCAACAAACACATCGCTGTGGACGCAGAATACCTCAACGAGCGTGGTTTTTCCGATATCGGGATGTTCCCTGCTCGCGACTTCAATCGCAGCCTTGCTTCTGCAGGTCTTAAATTCTCCTTTTGACGCCCAAGCGCGAGACTTCTAACCCGTGTTGTGCTGGTGGTGAGCACGAACCTGAATAAACAGGCGATTCAAAAATACAAAACAGGCGAAGCCTGCCCCCCATCCGTGCCACAGTGCCTCCGCGTGAGATTGTCTCCATGGAAAGGAACTGAGGCGGCGAGTCACGGCTCCGCAGTCCAACTGGCAGAGCTGACCAGCCATCGCATCAGAATCCATAGCATGCAACTACAGGTTGGCGAAAAATGGGTAAGTGAATAGCTACCTCTAAAAGCCTATGTTGCAGGCTGAGTTTCTAGAAAACCCACCACTGTGTGGTCACGGTCAAACGCACTCCTGTGGAGGACTTACTCTGGTTCAGCCGGGGCCACCTGCTACAACACAGCTTGGATTTCTCCAAAGGTCGACGTTATGCTGCCATTCAAAGCCACTCCTAAACCAGTGGCTGCCCCGAGAATAGCAAGAACAATTAACGACACCATCAGAGCTGTTTCCAGCATAGTCTGGCCCCGCTGATTCTTTCGGTGTGCCAAACATTTCATACTCTAACTATCGCGCCAGTGCACCTAAAACGCAAGGCCGAACAGATGAATTAGTTTATCTAGACTAAAAAAATAATTGACTGGTGTAACCTTTGTTAACACTAGAAACGAGAGGTGAACAATATTGGTTATTGTGAGACCCCAGGAGTGGGTCCGATCACTGATTCAGTCTGTTTGGCGATGACCTCGGTGGTGGTCTTGATAGGCAATTCTTTTTTGCAGGTGAACTCGGCATAGTTGGCCATCTGCACCTCTACGCTATAGATACCTGGGCGCGGCTTTTCCGACCAGTGTTCGAGGGGGACATCCACGGGGAAATAGAGGCGCTCACCGGGCATGACCATGGAGGTGCCTATGCTTTGGATAAACTTCTTGTTGGCTGACCAGCGATAAATTTCTCGGCTATCCTGAGTGCGGATCACGACCTCAATGCGTTGAGCATCGGGGAAGGAGAAGGTTCTGGCTTTTTTCCCCTTGTTCACCACTACTAGCCCAACTTGGATCGTAGGGAGGAGAGAGTCTGGAGCTGTATCCACAGCTATGTCCTGAGGTTTGTAAGAGATGTCGAGGTCGAACTCATCGCGCCTGATTTCGTTAGCGCGCTTCACTCGCTCGGGATCACCAGCAAAGATGTTGAAGCTTTTGCCAGAACCAGCATTGTGGTTTTTGCTCGTATCCTTACTCGGGGTCACATCAAAAGCCTGCGCCAGAGGGCAACAGGATAACAGCAAGAGAGCAGAGACTTTCCTTAACATTTTTGTATGTTATGCAAACCCATCAACCGAAGGCAACAGGCTTTTTTCTCAGACAACTCAGCCTGTTGCCGCGAAAGTTACGACACCGAGGAGAAGATCTGCCACGGAGGCGCCAGCCATTCGATAACTGAGGACGCGAGGGGAGCATCCTGATGCTCGCGCGGTGTGCTCGTGGGTAGGGATCAAGAGCCGCTGTAAACTCGTCCACCACTCATACCATAAGAACAAACAGACTCTTTTCAGAAAAATAACTCCCCTTTTTACTCTGGTGCTGCCAATAATATCGGTATGAAACTTGTAGTTGCGTTCTTAGCTCTGTTGCTCGTTGGGAGTGCTCCGCTCTTGGCCGGGGGGAGCAAACCGAAAATCACTTTGCGTATGCATGTGGAGTTGAATTCTGCCTTGCCGAACGAGCAAACTTTACAGGTGCAACTCGAGCGTCCGCCAAAAACAATTACTCTCTCCAAAAGCCCTGAAATCCACGAAAAACAGGTGGCTTCTATAGCCCCCTACCCAGGCCTTTCTGGAGGGGTGGTGGTCATCCTCAACGCCCAAGGCAAAAGGCAGCTCGACCTGCTCACCAAGCTCAATAAAGGCAAGCACCTCTGCGTCTTTGTCAATGGACGCCTGATCTTTTCTCCCATCATAGACGCTGAACTTCCCAACGGGCGCATCTTGATTCCTGGCGGATTTACCCCCGATGAAATCTTGACGCTTTCGGGCGTCGCTGAAAAACTCAACAAAAAGAAAAAGTAACCCTATGCCCACCTCTTCCCTCTTCCAACTCACGAACCAAGTCGCCGTTGTCATCGGCGCCACTGGCGAACTCGGCGGCGCGATCGCTCTCGGCCTAGCTCAGGCCGGTGCCAAAGTCGCTGTGCTCGGACGCAACGCCGCCAAAGGAGCTGCCCGCGTTTCCGAAATCGAAGCCTCTGGCGGCACGGCCGCCTTTTTCGATGCCGATGCCACTGACAAAGCCTCCCTCGAAGCAGCTCGCGCCAAGATCGAAAGTCAGCTCGGTCCCTGCGACATCCTCGTCAACGCTGCCGGCGGCAACGACCCGCGCGTCACGGTCACCGAGCAAAAAGCTTTCGAGGACATCGCGCTCCCCGACTGGATGGATAACTACCAGCTCAACCTCGTCGGCGGCGCCTTGCTCCCCTGCCAAGTCTTTGGTGCTGCCATGAAATCTCGCGGCTTGGGCTCGATCATCAACATCGCCAGCGTCTCGGCCCACCTCCCCCTCTCCCGCGTGGTCGCCTACAGCAGCGCCAAAGCTGCCGTGCTCAACCTGAGCCAATTTCTCGCCCGCGAGTGGGCCAAGCACGGCGTCCGAGTCAACACCATCACCCCAGGCTTCTTCCCCGCTGACCAGAACAGGAAACTTCTCTTTGACGAGTCGGGCAACCCCACTCCACGAGCCCAGTCCATCCTCGGTCACACACCGATGAACCGCTTCGGCCAAGCCTGCGAGTTGGCTGGCGCCGCCGTCTTCCTCGCTGCGCACCAAGCTTCCGGCTTTATCACAGGCACGGACATCCGCGTGGATGGCGGGTTCCTCTCACAAACCATCTGAGATCACCACCATGGACGCCTCGATCATCGCCCCTGAGGGTGCCTCACTCTCTCCCGAAGATGTTTCTTCCTTCATCCACACTCGGATTAACGCGGCGGATTTCGCCGGGAAAAAAGTGCTGCTCATTATCCCGGATGGCACCCGCACCGCGCCCGTGGGAGAGGTCTTCAAAAACCTGCATGATCATGTCGCCGCACAGACAACGGCATTCGATATTTTGATCGCACTGGGCACCCACGCCCCCATGTCCGAGGACGCCATCAACGCCCGCCTCGACATCACCGCCGAGGAGCGAGCCGCCCGCTACAGCCAAGTGCGCGTCTTCAACCACGAATGGGATAATCCCCAAGCTCTCTCCACTCTCGGAGCTATCCCTTCCAGCGAGATAGCCGAACTCTCGGGCGGACTCTTCGCCATGGATGTTGAGGTGCGTATCAACAAACTGGTTCACGACTACGACATCCTGCTCATCATCGGCCCGGTTTTCCCTCACGAAGTGGTCGGTTTTTCAGGTGGCAATAAATACTTTTTCCCAGGCATCAGCGGCCCTGAAGTTTTGAACTTCTTCCACTGGCTAGCGGCTGTGGTGACCAACGCGCGCATCATCGGCACGCAGTGGACCCCCGTGCGCAAAGTCGTAGATCGCGCTGGAGATATGGTGCCCGGCGACAAACGCTGTATCGCCGCTGTCGTCCACGGGCCACGCCTGGCCGCGCTCTGCTACGGCACGCCCCGCACGGCGTGGGAAGCCGCCTGCAAACTCTCTGCGCCCATCCACATCACCGTCAAAGACCGCCCCTTCCACACCATACTCTCCTGCGCGCCCAAGATGTATGACGAACTCTGGGTCGGTGGAAAATGTATGTATAAGCTCGAGCCCGTGCTCGCCGACGGCGGAGAGCTGATCATTTACGCGCCGCACATCCACGAAGTCTCCATCACCCACGGCAAACTCATCGAAGAGATCGGCTACCACTGCCGCGACTATTTCCTCAAACAATGGGATCGTTTCAAAGATTACCCTTGGGGCGTGCTCGCCCACAGCACCCATGTTTACGGCCAAGGCACCTACGAAAACGGCGTGGAAACGCCCCGCGCCCGAGTCACTCTGGCCACGGGGATACCCGAGGAAATCTGCCGCAAAATCAACCTCGGCTACCGCGACCCCGCCTCCATTCGACCCGAAGACTTCGCGGGGCGCGAGGAGGAAGGCGTGCTCTGGGTGCCCAAAGCAGGCGAAGAACTTTTCCGCCTGAAGAACCAGCCTCCTTGGGCCGTGCTCTAAAAATAATTTCGCAAGGCAGCAAAAAAAGCTTGCCACAACCAGCAGCCTCATGCAGTATTCACTTCCCTAAAACGCGGGGTGGAGCAGCCTGGTAGCTCGTCAGGCTCATAACCTGAAGGTCCTCGGTTCAAATCCGAGCCCCGCAATTTTTTTCTTCTAGTTAGTGCTGCTCTAAAAAATATCCCTACGACCCATGCGGAATTAGTTGCATCTCGGCGAGGTTTCATGCTAGTTTTCAGCCGTTCAATCCAACCAAGGAGATCCCAATGCAATCCAGAAAGCTGCTCGTCTCTCACCCCGCCCTTCTACTCATGGTCCTCAGCCTGTTAGCCGCACCCTACGCATGGGCTGGTGGCGAAGCGAGCTTGGCTCTTCCCGAAGCCCGCTCCGCTGTTTTTAACTTACTCGGATTGCAGCTCGATGGATCGTCCATCCTCTGGATAGGCCTCATCCTCTGCTTGGGTGGCATGGCCTTCGGCTGGATGGAATACCTCGGACTCAAAGCCCTGCCCGCTCACAAGAGCATGCTGGATGTCTCGACCCTCATCTATGGCACTTGCAGGACTTACTTGCTCCAACAAGGCAAGCTGCTGCTAGCCCTGTTTGCCGTGATTGGTCTGACCATGGCCTTCTACTTCGGTTCCATGCAACACATGCCCGCCTCCTCGGTCGCCCTCATCCTGATGTGGTCGCTGGTCGGTATGGCCGGCTCTTTTGCCGTGGCTTGGTTCGGCATTCTCATCAATAACATCGCCAATAGCCGCATGGCCTTCGCTGCCCTCAAAGGCAAACCCCTCGAACTCTCAGAAATACCCACCCGCTCCGGCATGAGCATCGGCGTGCTCCTGATCAGCGTCGAGTTAGTCCTGATGCTGGTTGTCTTGAAATTCGTCCCCGCCCACCTGGCTGGCGTCTGCTTCATCGGTTTCGCCATTGGCGAATCTCTCGGCGCGAGCGTGCTCCGCATCTGCGGCGGTATCTTTACCAAAATCGCTGATGTCGGTAGCGACATGATGAAAATCGTCTTCAAGATCAAAGAGGACGACGCCCGCAACCCTGGCGTCATCGCTGATTGTGCTGGCGACAATGCCGGCGATTCTGTCGGACCTACCGCCGACGGTTTTGAGACTTACGGTGTCACGGGTGTGGCGCTCATCAGCTTCATCGTCTTGGCTGTGATGCCCCAATACCAGTGGGAGCTGATCATCTGGATTTTCTCCATGCGCATTCTCATGGTCGCCATCTCGATCCTCTCCTACAAAATCAACTGTGTCCTGACTCCTGCTCTCTGGTGCAACCACAAGAAATTCAACTTCGAACACCCGCTCACCACACTGGTCTGGCTCACCTCGATCCTCTGCATCATCGCTACTTTTGCAGTGAGCTACACCATGCTCTCGGCCAATTTCGGCGAAGCCTGGTGGAAGTTGGCTGCCATCATTAGCTGCGGCACCATCGCCGCTGCGATCATCCCTGAAGCCACACGCTTCTTTACCAGCACGAGCAGTGCCCACTGCCGCGAGGTCGTCAATGCCACACGCCAAGGCGGCGCAGGCCTGACGATTCTGGCGGGTTTAGTCGCCGGTAATTTCTCCGCCTTCTGGAAAGGCATGATCTTGATCGGACTCATGCTCGCTGCCTACACGATGTCGGGCCTCGGCGCCGATGCCTCCCAAGGCCTCGCCCAGTTCATGGCGCACCCATCAGTCTTCGCCCTCGGCCTCGTGGCTTTCGGCATGTTGGGGATGGGGCCTGTCACGATCGCAGTGGACAGCTACGGCCCTGTCACTGACAACGCACAGTCTGTCTTCGAACTCTCCACCATCGAGACCATGCCCAACATCTCGGAAGAGATCCAAAAAGACTTCGGCTTCACCCCCGACTTCGAGACGGGCAAACAGTATCTGGAAGAGAACGATGGCGCTGGCAATACCTTCAAGGCCACTGCCAAACCCATGCTCATTGGCACGGCTGTCGTGGGTGCCACCACGATGATCTTTTCCCTCATCCTCATGCTCCAAAAGGAATACGACCCGAATATCTTCGAGGCACTCTCGATTGTAGATGCACGCACGCTCATGGGTATCATGGCGGGCGGCGCGGTGGTTTACTGGTTCAGCGGCGCCTCCACTCAAGCCGTCTCCATCGGTGCCTATCGGGCTGTGGAGTATATCAAAAACCACATCAAGCTCGACCTCAGCCCAGGTGCCAAAGCCTCGCAGAAAGATAGTAACGAAGTGGTGCGCATCTGCACGCTCTACGCGCAATATGGCATGATCAACATCTTCATCGCCGTGTTCTGCTTCGCCTTGGCCTTCGCCTTCTTTAACCCCATCTTCTTCTGCGGATACCTCGTCTCCATCGCAGTGTTCGGCCTCTACGCCGCCATCTTTATGGCCAATGCGGGCGGATGCTGGGACAACGCGAAGAAAATCGTGGAAACTGAGCTGAAACAAAAAGGCACCGAACTCCACGCGGCCACGGTGGTGGGCGATCTAGTGGGCGATCCCTTCAAGGACACCTCCTCCGTAGCCCTCAACCCCATCATCAAATTCACCACACTCTTCGGTGTGCTGGCTGTGGAGATGGCTGTGACCATGAAGCACAATGGCCAGCCGACCACCCTGCTCGCCATTGTATTCCTCTCCGTGGCTCTCTTCTTCGTAGCGCGCTCCTTCTACGGCATGCGCACGGATGAATTCACCGACCAACCTTCATGAACGATAGTTGCTGCGTGGCACCCGAAGGGGTGAAGGAAGAGCTATCCCGCCTCTTGGGTAACATGGTTGCCACGGCTGAAGCCCGAGGCGATGTGCTCCCCTTGTTGAAGACGCTCTCGGAACTGGTGTCGCGGGTGGAGGAACAACTCCACCCGCAGTTGCGCCACTACCTCGAAAACAGAAGCTACCAAAAAGCCAGAGCGTTTCTCGAGGGGCAGACTCCCTGCTCCCACCATCACCACTAGACCTCCCAACCACTCGCTTCCCCTCCTCCATGCGCATTCTCGTTACAGGTCTCTTGGGTCAATACGCCTTTGGCGGCGTTACTTGGGACTATCTCCAGTATGTTCTCGGCTTCCAAAAACTTGGCCATGAGGTCTGGTATCTCGAAGATACCGCCACCTGGGCCTACGATCCCGTCAAGCAGGAACCCTCCGCTGACTGCACCCACAACATCACCTATCTCGGGCGCATCATGGAGGAGTTTGGCCTCGGCGACCGCTGGATCTACCGCAACGAAGCCGATGGCCGCTACCACGGCGTCACCGATAGCGACACCGCCGAAAAATTGATCCGCGAAAGCGATGTCCTAGTCAATGTCTCCGGCGCCTGCTGGCTGCGCGAACCTACCGCTGCGGTGAAGACAAAAATTTTTGCCGATGGCGACCCCATGTTCACCCACATCGGCCTCGCACTCGCCAGTAAAAAAGAATATGTCGAGCGCATCCAAGCACACAACGCGCACTTCACATTTGGCCTCCGAGTAGGTCAACCTGACTGCCTAGTTCCCTCCAGCGGCATCCGTTGGCTGCCTACCATCCAGCCCATCGCCCTCGACCAGTGGCCTGTCCAACCTCTCGACAACCACAACTCCACTTTCACCACTGTCATGAATTGGGCTAGCTACAAACCCCAGACTTACGAGGGTGAAACTTATGGGCAGAAGGATTTGGAGTTCGCCCGGTTCATGGAACTCCCCTCTCGCACCCCACACAAACTCTGCATCGCCATGGGTCAAGGCGTCGGCCAAAAACGCCCCACCGAACAGCTCCGCAACCTCGGCTGGACCATCCTCGAACCAGATCAAGTCTTGCCCGACCACCTCACCTACCGCGATTTTCTCAAAGGCTCACAAGGCGAGTGGAGCATCGCAAAAAATGGCTATGTCAAATCCCGCAGCGGGTGGTTCAGTTGCCGCAGCGCGTGCTACTTGGCACTCGGCAGACCCGTCATCGTGCAGGACACTGGCTGGACACACCACCTCCCCTCAGGCGAGGGCGTCCTCGCCTTCACGACGATGGAAGAAGCTGTCTCCGCGCTGGACACCGTATGCGCCAACTACCCGAAACACGCCGCCGCCGCCCGTGCTTTTGCCGAGAAATACTGCGAAGCTGGAGCCGTCTGCGCCGACCTACTCGATAAGTCGGGTTGCGCGTAAGCCTGAATTCCAGTATCGAGCCGGGAATTTCTAAGCGAAAAAAAGCTGTCCATTTACCATCATTTCGCGTAGTAATTCTGAATCCAGAGGGCGCTTAGCTCAGCGGTAGAGCATCTCGTTTACACCGAGAGGGTCGGGGGTTCGAAACCCTCAGCGCCCATAACTTTGGATCACTGGTCTCTGCACCGCATTGAATTCATATCGCGCAAAAGCGCTCCAACATTTTTCTGAATATTACCCCGAGCAACTCGTGGTGCAATAGGTTCTCTTTTGAGTATGTGGTCTGAGTATGGGGGGCTTCCAGCCGCCTCTTCCATTGCTGGCTTTACACTTTTTCAACTGTATCTTTCAAATATGACTCGAACAGTTTTTGCCATGCTGTTTTTCGCTGCCGCCTGTAGTCCTGCGTGGGCTGTGGATGTGGCGCCGCGCATCACTGATCGTGAAATCATCGAAGGCCTAGCAAAAATTGAGACGGTTCGAACTGAAATCACTGCACTCCATGCGGAGATGAACACGCGGTTCGATGCGCAGCAAAAACAGATTGATTTTATCGGATCTTTGATACTGGTTCTGACCACCCTGGTGGGAGCCCAGTTCGGCTTTATCGTATGGGACAGGCGCACGGTGTTACAGCCTTTGGAAAAACGGGTGGAACTCATGCAAAGAGAGTTTGAACAGGAGCACCGGGCGCAGGTGGCCGAACAGCCACAACTGCTGAAGCTGGTGGAAGCACTGAAAAACCATGCCCAATCTGACAGTCGCTTGGCCGAGTGTCTGCGCAGTGTTAAGTTGCTCTGAGTAATAACATGGGGGGACTTCCTCTCCCACCAGCCCAAGCTCTCTGCCTCCTGAAACCGATAGTTGCACGGCACTTTTCGGTGGGCGCACCTCTGATTTGTTATTCGGGAGTTTGCAATAGATCATACAGCGGCACCCATAAGAACGGGCGAGCCTGCGCCGCGCACCTGCATCCTTCGCGTGCTATTGCATAATCTGGGATAAACCCAAGTTTTGCTGACAATCATCCGCTAGGTCGGACTAGTTCGTCCTCCCCGAAAATGTAACCACCCAACAACCCATTGACCTTGCAGATGAGGAGGCTTGTGGGCAAAATCATTTCCATGGCCACAACCGATTTCACGAAGCCCAATTATTTCATTAACCGCGAACTCTCTTGGTTGGCGTTCAACGAACGCGTGCTGGAAGAAGCCGAAGACGCATCACAACCCCTGCTGGAACGCCTGAAATTTCTCTGCATTTTCAGCTCGAATCTAGATGAGTTTTTCGAAGTCCGGGTAGCAGGCATCAAGCAGCAGATCGAGAATGGTGTCGAACAAGCTGCTGCTGATGGCATGGATCCCGAGGAGATTTTTGTTGCGATACAGAAGCGCGCCCACGAGCTGGTTGCCCGCCAATACAAGTGCTGGAATCAGACAATCCGTCCGCTCATAGTCAAGGAGAACATCGTTTTCTCCACTTTCCCAGATCTCTCCGCTGCTGATAAAAAATGGTTGCACACCTACTTCCAAAATGAGGTGTTTCCCGTGCTCACTCCACTGGCCGTGGATTCCAGCCATCCATTCCCGCAGCTCCAAAACAAGAGCCACAACCTGATCGTCAAGCTCCGCAAGCCGGGCAAGGGTAACGAAGAGCGTCTGGCCATTGTGCAAATCCCGCGCGTGCTCACTCGCCTAGTGCGCATTCCACGAGAGAGTGACCCCTCACGATTTGAATACATTTTCCTCAAGTCGGTCATTAAAGAATTCGTCGGAGACCTCTTCCCGGGTCTGGAAGTCATCTCGGGGCACGCCTTCCGCATCACCCGCAACAGCGATCTCTACATCGAAGACGAAGATGCCGAGAACCTGCTGCACGCTATTGAACAGGAGCTGCTCAAACGCAACAAAGGGAATGCCGTCAAGCTCGAGGTGCAAAGTGATTGCCCCGAGGATGTGGCGACTTTTTTGCTGGCGACTTTCAAACTCACCAAGCACGACCTCTACACGGTCGAGGGTCCAACGAGTTTCCTCCACCTGATGCCGCTGGTCGGGCTCGAGCCTTTCTCGCGTCTGCGGGATCGCCCCTACTCTCCTGTCTGCGATCCAGCCCTACCGGCGGACGCCGACCCGTTCGAGACCATGCGCAGGCGCGACATACTCCTGCACCACCCCTACGAGACTTTCGATTCTGTGGTGGACTTCATCGAGCGCGCCTCGGAAGACCCCCATGTGTTGGGCATCAAGATGACGCTCTACCGCACCAGTGGCGACTCGCCGATTGTCAAGGCACTCATGGAGGCGGCCCGCAACGGCAAACAGGTCACTGTGCTGGTGGAACTCAAAGCCCGCTTTGACGAAGCCAATAACATCAACTGGGCTCGCCAGCTCGAAGACGCCGGATGCCATGTGCTCTACGGTATCGTCGGCCTGAAAGTCCATAGCAAGGTTCTCCTCGTGGTTCGCCACGACGGCGATCGTATCCGCCACTATGTCCACCTCGGCACAGGCAACTATCACCCGAGAACAGCTCGCCTCTACACCGACCTCAGCCTGTTCACCACGAATGAGGCCATCTGCCGTGAGGTAGCTGCGCTGTTCAACGCGATCACTGGCATGGGCGAAGCGCCCGTGTTCAAGAAACTGCTGGTCGCCCCGTTCGACATGGCACGCAAATTCAAGGAGATGGTGGAGGCTGAAGCCAAAGCTGCCAAGGAGGGGAAAGAGGCTCGCATCATAGCCAAAGTCAACTCTCTCGTGGATGAGGAGTTGATCAAAGCGCTCTACGCTGCCTCATGCGCAGGAGTGAAAATAGATCTGATCGTGCGCGGCATCTGCTGCCTCCGCCCTGGTATCAAGGGGGTCAGTGAGAACATTCGTGTGGTCAGCATCGTCGGGCGTTTCCTCGAACATAGCCGCATCTTCTACTTCCATAATTCAGGCGAGCCGCTGATTTATTTGGGCAGCGCCGACTGGATGCCACGCAATCTCATCCGCCGCATCGAAGTTATTTTTCCCGTCGAGGACTCCGTGCTGCGCAAGGAGCTGGTGGATTTCATTCTCCCCACATTCCTCTCCGACGAGGTCAAATCCCGCGTGCTCCAACCCGATGGCACCTATACCCGATCCAAGCCATCTACCAAGAGCAAGCCGAAACAGGCTCAACTGGCCTTCCGCGAACACGCCCGTGAACAGGCCGAGCGTATTCGCAAGGCGGCACGAGAGACCACTCCGGAGATTGTGGTCAAGAAACACCCGTGACCGCTCCCCACACCGTCCTGCTGGATGGACTCTGGGGCTGGAAGGGCCGCATTGACTCCGTGGCCGCACACCTCACGCACCGGGGTCTGCCCACGACGGTTTATCGCTACCCGCATTCGGGTTGCCACGACATCCGGGACCTAGGACATGGATTGTCCGAGTTCATCCGCCAACAGGGCTGGCCATCGGTCAATCTCATTGGCTTCAGCATGGGCGGGCTGGTGTGCCGCGCGGCGGTCTTGGCCGATCCTACTTTGCCCGTGCGCCGCGCTGCATTTGTCAACACCCCACACGGCGGCACATGGGTGGCATGGCTCCTGCCCTTGCGCGGCATACGACAAATGCGGCCCAAGAGCGATTTTTTGCGTGAGCTGGATGCCCAGCCATGGTCAATCCGCTCGCTGGCTATCTGGTGCCCAGGGGATCTGATGGTGGTGCCTGGATGTTCGGCCAAATGGCCTTGCGCCTCCCAAACCCTCGTCTGCACCGTGCCGATGCACATCTGGCCGCTGCTCTCACGCACGCTGCAAACTCGAGTTGCGCAGTTTCTGCAAGCCGTGTAGCATCTACATTATGCGTAAAGCCCTTGCTGTCAGAATCAGCGCTTTCGGCCCCCCAGTCGAAACGGTGCGCTGCGAAGAAATCGAATTGCCCGACCTCGGCCCAGACGATGTTCTGGTGCAGATGAAAGCTGCTCCGATCAACCCAGCCGACATCAACATCATCGAGGGTAAATACGGCCAACTCCCAGAACTCCCCGCCACCATCGGCAACGAAGGCGCTGGCGTGGTGGCCGAAGTCGGCAGCTCCGTCACCCGTGTCAAACCAGGAGACTGGGTGCGTCCCACCGGCGGCGGAGTTTGGTCCAGCTACTTGGTTCTCAACGAAAAAAATGTGTTGCGTCTGCCCCAAGGCATCGCCCCCGACCAAGCGGCGATGATGGGCGTCAACCCACCTACAGCCTACCGCATGCTCCACGATTTCGTGCATCTCAAAGAGGGCGACTGGGTGGTGCAAAACGCCGCCAACTCTGCTGTGGGCAGATCAGTGATCCAGCTATCAAAAAGCCTCGGCATCAAGACACTCAATGTAGTGCGCCGCGCTGATCTGGAACCCGAACTCAAATCCCTCGGAGCCACAGCCGTCGTCACCGAGGACTGCGACCTCCGCAAAGAAATCAAAGGCATCACCGGTGGCACTCTGCCGCGTCTAGCGCTCAATGCCGTCGGCGGTGATAGCGCCTTGAACATTGCCAATGCGCTAGCCACGGGAGGCACGCATGTCACCTACGGAGCTATGTCTAAACTCGCTCTGAAAATCCCCAACGCTCTGCTCATCTTCAAAGACATTCAGTTCCGAGGCTTCTGGCTCACGCGCTGGTGGAAAACTGCGACCAGCAACGATGTGGATACCATGTATGATACCCTCGCCCGCCTGAGCATCACCGGGCGCCTCTCGATTCCCGTGGAAAAGGTTTATCCCGTGACGGAAATCGCAGACGCTGTGCGCCACGCCTTGCAAGGCGAGCGGTCAGGGAAAATCCTGATCCAATTCTGATCGCGACAACCATGGGTCGCCACCTCGCCACTGCCGGGGAGATACACCGCGCCGCTGACATCCTCACGCAGGGCGGGCTCGTCGTCATGCCAACAGAAACGGTCTATGGCCTCGCTGCCGACGCGCTCAACCCCTCCGCACTCGAACAAGTTTTTCTCCTCAAAGGGAGACCGCATTTCGATCCTCTGATCGCCCATGTCCATGGCTGGGATCAACTCGCTCAGATTGCCACCGTGCGGAGCCAACTCGCTCGGCGGCTGGCCGATCAATTCTGGCCTGGCCCCTTGACGCTGGTTCTTCCCAAGCGCAAAGCTGCACCCGATCTCTTGACTTCAGGATTGCCGACCGTGGCCGTGCGTGCCCCATCTCATCCCGTAGCCCAGAAATTATTGCGGGCTTTTGGCAAACCCATCGCCGCGCCAAGCGCTAACCGATTTGGCAGGATCAGCCCCACCACCCCAGATCATGTTCGCGAGGAATTCGGTGACAGCACTCCCTACCTCCTCGAGGGCGGATCGTGCGCTCAAGGCATCGAATCCACCATCGTGCGCGTCTGCGATGGACGCCCCGAAGTGCTGCGCCTCGGTTCTCTCCCAGTCGAAGCTCTCGAAGAATTTCTCGGCCAACGAGTCCGTGTCGCCACCCGCTCCGTTTTGAAACACCCGGATGCACCAGGCATGCTCAAACACCACTATGCGCCAGCCACGCCACTGGAAATATTGCCCGAAAATTGGAGAGCCTCTTGCCATGTTCCTCAAAGCATAGCGCCTGGATTACTGACCTACGGCACCAGCCTCACCACATTCTCAGGCCCACAGGTGACGATCGGAACTCGCGGCATCACCCAGGCAGCCAGAGAACTTTTTGCTGCACTCAGAACACTCGACACGAGCGGCTGCTCAAAAATCTATGCCGAACGAGCACCTGATACAGGCTTAGGCCGCGCTATCAACGATCGCCTCACCAGAGCAAGTCATAGTTGATCACACTCATTCACAACACTTTCAACTGGTGAAATACACACCATCCATATTGACAATCATTTACTCGAAAGCTAACTAAATTCATGTTTTCGCAAAGCACGGAGCCTAAAATATTTGTAGTCAATAATTGCGACCGTAGCCAATTATTACATCTACTCCACAGACACCCCGAGATTCGCGGCGTAGTAGTGGAAGCACCTAGCGCCTCAGCTTTGCGAGGGATCAAGGCTCAGATCATCGCCCTCGACCCCAATGACCCCCGCGAGTGCATCAGTGCCTGCTCGAGCCTGTTGGCACGAGGGGACTCCATCGTCGTCCTGCCTCTGGGAGCCCCAACCCAGACGGCGCACCTGCTGCGGCACGACGATGTTTTTATCCGCATTGCCGATGCTTCCCGCGTGTCGGTGCTGCCATGCTGGCTTTCTCGCCACCTGGACACTGCCGAGACAGTGATTGCGGGCACAGTGCTGCCCCCACACCAAGTCACAGTTGCTGGAGTTCGCGAGGAACTGTATCGGCTCGGTGCCGAAAGTTTTTCGGGTCGCACCCGCTTGAAGGAATCGCTCGCTCTCGCCTGTATTCGCTCTCTCAAGAAACGACTCTTCCAGACTGTGGTGGTGGATGCCTTCAAGGACGACCTGCATCTGAATGGACTCAAACTGCTGGCCACGGCTTTGACTCTCGCCGACTGGATGCGTGATCACATCCCAGAACAGCGGATTGGCATTGTGCTCCCTCCCGGCGCTGGTGCCATCCTCACCAATCTCGCCACCGTCTTCTCCGGCAAGACTCCGGTGAATCTGAACTTCACCGCTGGCTCTTCCTCGATTGAATCGGCTATGAGTGCTGCTGGAATCCGCTCGGTGATCACCGCCACGGCTCTGGAAGCCAAATTAAAAAACTTCCCGTGGCCCGAGAACAAAGTGGATCTCCCCACTGTGCTCCAAGGTATCGGTAAAGTGGCCATCGCTCGACGCATGCCTGCCATCCTAGCTCTCGCACCCAAAGCCTTGGCCGCATGGCATGGTATGCCGCTCGAGGGTGGAGACAAGGAAGCCTCGCTCCTCTTCACCAGCGGCAGCAGTGGCGAACCCAAAGGCGTCCCCCTGAGCCACGCAAATATCCTCTCCAATGTGCTGCAAGTGGCTGAGATACTACCCACCGATATTCTCGGTTCCATGCTGGGTTGCCTGCCGATCTTCCACTCTTTTGGATTCACCGTCACGCTCTGGTGGCCCCTGTTGGGCGGCCCACGGGTAGTGACCTGTGTCTCTCCGCTCGATGCCACCAAACTCTCCGAGGTCATCGGCAAACACCGCGTCGCTCTGCTGCTCAGCACGCCTACTTTTCTGCGCGGCCTTTTGAAAAAGGCGACACGCGAGGATATGCAAGCCGTGAAAATGGTCGTGCTCGGTGCCGAGAAAATGCCCGTGGATCTGGCCCAAGCTTTCGAGGAGAAATTCGGCTGCCCCGTGCGCGAAGGCTACGGTCTGACAGAGACCTCCCCTGTCATCAGCGTGAACCTGATTGACTCCATGCACGACTTGAAAAGTTTCCCCGGACAACTCAGCGAAAAACGCGGTTCCGCTGGCCGTCTCTTGCCCGGTGTAGCTGTGCGTGTCACCCACCCGGACACAGGAGAAAGAGCGGGCATTTTTGAGTCAGGCATTCTCTCTTTCGCCGGCTCGAACATATTTGCAGGCTACTTCCAAGCCCCCGAATTAAACCGTGTCCACATGGATGCCGGGTGGTTCAAGACCGGAGACATCGGGCGGATGGACGAAGACGGCTTCCTCCACATAGAAGGACGCGTCTCGCGTTTCTCCAAAATCGCGGGTGAGATGGTGCCCCACGGAACAGTCGAACAGCATCTGCACGAGATTTATTGCGAGGGCGGTTGCACCGAGCCCCAGTTCGTGATTGCCAGCCGCAAATGCGACCAACGGGGAGAAGAGCTAGTGCTCATCACCACCACGGATTACCAGCGCAGTGATATCGCCGAGAAACTCCGAGCCCGAGGCGTGCCGAATCTCTGGGTGCCTTACATCATCCGCAAAGTCGAGAGCATCCCTGTGCTGGCCAGCGGGAAATTTGATCTGCGCGAAATCCAGCGCCTCGCTCAATCGGCGGAGTAAGGAGGCTCTCGCCTCACTCAGCTTGTTACAAAAAAATCAGGTGGGATGAACATCTCTTCGACTTAGCACCCAATGCGTGCTTATGCCAATCTCGTGGTGAAAATATCTGGATTCAAATTCAGTCAGATGAGTGCCCCCGCTTACGATACGAGTGACCGAAGAGTCTCAATCGAGTTGTGGAGTGTTGCTGCCTGAGCCCCTATATTTTCCGAAGAGGCTGCGGTCTCCCGAGCCCCTTCACTACCAATCTCCAAAACTTGCTCTATCTGGTGCAGCGCTTGGTGAATCCGAGAATTATCCTCATCCTGCCGAGAATAGGACGCAGCAATCTGCGTGAGCTGTTCATCAAGATCTTTGGCTCTAGCCATAGATTTTTCCAACAACGAACCCACCTCCAGACTCACAGACCTGCCAAATTCAATCTGTCCGGACGTCTCCTTGGCTGCTTCGGCGCTTCGCCTCGCCAAGTTTCTGACCTCATCTGCCACGACTGCAAATCCGGCTCCAGCCTCTCCTGCCCGAGCCGCTTCTACAGCCGCGTTGAGTGCAAGGATATTCGTCTGGAAGGCAATTTCATCAATCGAGCGAATGATGCCTGCCATGCATGCCATGGCTTCGTTCATTTTGACCATCTGGGCGACACTGGCTTCAATAGCTTGACGGGATGTGGAGCCTAGCTGCTTGGCATTCTGAGTTGTTGTCCTGTTGGCAGAGCCTGTTGCAATCACTGCTTCCAAAATTTCGACTGCATCCTCAATAGAGGTTTTCTGCCCACTCTGTGAGACAAGACCTGATGCTAGGCGCTGGCTAGCGCGTGAAATCTCATCGGAAGTATCTGCCAAAGACCGAGAGCCTTCGAGCAACTCCTCAACCAGCCTGATCACAGGTCTGACTAAGGAAACTTTCAAGACTAGTATCATCACACAGACAAGCACCGCAACTGCGGCAACCGTGCGAACGATCATTCTCTTGGTAGTTAAAGCCATGTCTTGTTTGATGAAACGATCTGTCATGGTCACACGCGCCAAGCCAATCACCCGCTCGCCACGGCGAATTTCCCGCTGATGGGTGTAGAGTTCCGTTACTGGTAACGCCTCTTTTGCCGGAACGAGCTTCCATGCGGCATCGCGCATGACAGACTTGAAGAGAGGCTCTTTGCCGTCAGGCTTTTTTTCGAGAAGACTGATTGCTGAGACACTTTGGGAGTTCATCTCCCCTTTGAGTAAGTCCTCTGCGGCCGCGTCGTCCATAGACCAAATTGGGTTCACAGCATTCACTGCCAAGCGCGCTGCAATACCATCAGACTGAAACCCTAAAGCCAGCGTTTGCTCTTGCCATTTTTCTCGGACCTCCCAATAGCCGGCCAGACTCAATACCGCTGTGAGCGCCAGCACGAGTGCCATGCAGGCCTGAAACATTACTGAACGCCGGACACGCATCGAGATGGCTCTTATTACTTTTTGAAATCGGTCAGTCCGTATTTCGCTAGAATCTTCGCCAACTCACCTGACTCACGCAATTTGGTAACTGTATCAGAAATGAGTTTGGCAGCCTCTTGCGCCCGTGGATATTTGGCAGAGAACGCGACATTTATCAACTGGTTGTCTCCGATAGAACCAGCATCCACAAAATCGCTCATAGACAGTTTCATCTGAACTACACGGTAAGAAAAAACAGCCTGTCCTTCGAGAACTGCACCGATACGCCCTGCTTGGAGTTTTTTAATATTTTGTTCCAAAGCCGTATCCGAGCTGAGGGCTTGCACCTTTTCTGGATCTTTCTCATTGGCTTTAATGTAGGCGTCAAGAGCCTCCCCGTAGCTATAATCTGCAATGACGCCAATCGCTACTTTTGACAAGGACTCCACACCCGCATAACGCCAAGCCTGATCTTTGCTCACAAAAAAATGATTTTCCAATACCCCCAACGGCTCAGCGGGAAACACCGCACTAGGAGCATCAGCTTTGGATGCCCCAACAATCGCTTCAATCGAACCATCCGCTAACTCAGTCAGAGCCCGAGCCCAAGGCATAACTTGGTAGTCAACCTTATGTCCGGCAGGTTCAAGTGCCAGCTTAGCCACCTCGATCATATACCCCAGCTTATCTGACTGGGGATCGCCGTTATAGGGGTAAAATACATCTGCCCGAATACGGATGGTGTCAGCCAATGCAGCAGGAGCAGTTAAAAATACTACGCCCGCTAGGGCAGAAGAGATTACTTTAAGTAGAGAATTCATATTAA
>DYRQ01000045.1 GCA_020718645.1 Verrucomicrobium spinosum | reverse complement strand
CGGAGACGCGGAGGGGGGGAGTTTTTTGGACAGGATGAACAGGATTTTCAGGAGGGGATGGGGGACAGGGGAAATATTTCACGCGGAGAGGGGGGTGTCTTCGGGGGTGGAGGGGGTTTTCCAGGTGAGTCCGCTTTTGTATTCTTGTGCGGTCTTGTAGCCCGCACCTCGCAGGATGGGGCTGTTTTTGCCGTGGCGTATGTGTCCGGCTATGCCTTTGGCTAAGGCGCCTGCTAGGGCGACCACTTTGCTTTGCAGGGTCTGCCGCCGTGCGATTTCTCTTCTGATGGCGGCCTGATGCTGTCGGATGACTTCTTTGGAGGCGTCGAGTTCCTGTATGGCTTGTTCAAATTCTTCGATTTTGATTCCGCTGAATTCTTCTTGCGGTGCGTGTGTCTTCCATCCGCTCAGTAATAGGGCTGATCGGTGTATGAGTTTCAGATTCTCGCGTGCTATCATACTTGTTATTTCGTTGGTATTTGTTTGTTCATCAATCTTGCCGTTGAAATATGATGTAGATGCGCTGATTTTGCAAGCGCAAGTATTTATCCGTAGCGGATTGCTATTCGTCTGAAGCGGATAGGTGTTTATACGTAGAAGAATAGCACATATCTGGCGAGGAATGACTATGATGCGATGCGGATGCGTAGTCATCCGCAGTGGACTAGTGCAAATACAAAGCAGAACTATTCTTTTCCTGTGATGAATAGTAATTGTCCGAGCCTGAATTAAGCTTATCCGAAGCGGATAACTTATGGTTTCAAGCGGACAGGTAGTCATCCGCAGCGGAATGGAGCTTTTCTGTAGGGGAATGACCTTGATCCGAGGCGGTTCAGAGCAGTGTCTCAGCGCAGATGGTGAGGAGGACGAGTGCGCCGACGATGGTGTTGGCTTGGAAGAAGGCTTGGTTGATGGAGGCGGTGTCAGAGCCTTGGGCGGCGCGGTGTTCCCAGAGGAGTGTGGCGCCGACCAGGAGCCAGCCGGTGGTAAAGGGCCATCCGAAATTTGAGGCGAGGCCGAAGGTGCCTAGGAGTATCCACGAGAGACTGTGGAGAATACGGGCGAGCCGCAAGGCGGCTTCGTTGCCGTAGCGGGCTGGGAAGGAGTGGAGCCCCGCGCGGCGGTCGTGGTCGGTGTCTTGTGTGGCGTAGATGAGGTCGAAGCCGAAGACCCAGAGGAGCACCGAGGCGGCGAGGAGCCACGGTGGCCAGGCCAGCAGAGAGCCTTGGACGGCGGCCCAGGCGCCCATGGGAGAGATGGCGAGGGCTAGGCCGAGGAAGGCGTGGGCGTAGTGTGTGAAGCGTTTGGTGAGGGAGTAGAAAAAGATGATGCCTACGGCGATGGGCGAGAGCAGGAAGCAGAGGAGGTTCATCCACCAAGTAGCTGCGACAAAGATGGCGGCGCAACTCCACGCCAGCGTGCCAGCATAGGCTTTGGTGGCGAGCTTGTGGCGTCCGGCGGTGCGTGGGTTGTCTTGGTCGAGTTCCCAGTCGGTGTAGCGGTTGAAAGCCATGGCTGCGGTGCGGGCGGAGATCATGCAGACGAGGATGAGGGCGAGGGTGTGCCAACTGGGGAGACCGTCGGCAGCGACGAGCATGGAGCCGAGCGCAAAGGGGAGGGCAAAGACCGTGTGCGAGAAGCGCACGAGGGAGAGGGTGTTGGCGAACTTTTCTCGCAGGGAGGGCATGCAGCGGGTGTGTGGTGAGGTGGCGGAGTGTCTGGGATCAACTGCGTGCGAGGCGTCGGATCACGGTTTGGTTTTGGGTGGTCTTGACGACATGGTTTTCTTCGAGCACGCCTTTCCACTGGGTGAGCGGGTAGATGAGGCAGTTCCTGCCGAGGATGCTGCCGGGGTTGATCATGGAGTTGCAGCCGATCTCGGTCTTGTCGCCGATGATGGCGCCGAACTTGCGCAGGCCAGTGTCTAGGGAGACGCCGTCGTGGCGGAGGACGATGTTTTGGCGGTCGAGTTTGACATTGCCGAGGATGACGCCAGCGCCGAGGTGGGCTTTGTAGCCGAGGATGGAGTCGCCGACATAGTTGAAGTGGGGAACCTCGCAGCCGTTGAACAGGATGCAGTTTTTGAATTCGCAGGAGTTGCCGGCCACGACGCCGTTGCCGATGACGACATTTTCGCGGATGTAGCATCCGGCGCGGATCTGGCAGTTGTCGCCGATCCAGGCGGGGCCTTTGATGCAGGCGCCGTGTTCGATGACGGTGCCTTGGCCGACGAAGACCGAGGGGCCGATGTAAGGGGTGCCGAGGCAGGAGCCGAGCATGGCGGGTTTGAGCCGGAACTGGAGGTAGTTGGCGATTTGCTTGAGGGGTTCCCAGGCGTATTCCGCGTTGTCGAAAAGGGTGCGGTGGTCGGTCTGGGCGAAGTCGAAAAATGTGGAGGGGTGGAAGTTCATGGTTTGGGTGCGTGAGTTCCTGCGGTGTTAGCGTTTTCGTCTTGGACACGGAAGAAGATGGGTTGGTCTTTGGTGCGCGGGATGACAAAAGATTCGGAGTGCGAATCGAGGACGCCATCCACGGGCTGCACGGGGTAGTAGTGAATGCCGTCGGTGGAATAGTCCGATTCCCAGAGGAGCGAGCTGGCATCTTGCGCAGAGAACTCGGCTTCGGTGGGGGTGCTGCGGACGAGGGTCACTTTGGGTGGGGTATTGTCCACGAGGGCGGGTTCACTGACGAGAGAGGCAGACAGGGCTTTGCCGGGGTTGGAGGGCGAGTCGGAGGCGGTCACGCGGAAGAGGTAATGGCCATCGGTCCACCCCGAGGTGTCGAGGGTGTAGGCGTTGTCGCGCAAGTCGGCTTCGAGCAGGGTGTAGTCTTGGTCGTCGAGTTTGCGGTATTCGAGGCGGTATTCGAGTTCATCGCTGTTGGGGTCGGTGGAGTTCCAGACCAGCGTGCGCAGGCCAGTTCTCTCCATGGGAGCAAGCCGTTTTGACTCGAGAGACATCTCGGGGGCAGACGAGGCTTTGAGGATCTGCAGGACGGTTTTTTGCTGCGGGGGTTGGGGAGGGTTTTCGATGATTTTGTAACCGATGCCGGGAGGGAGGACGAGCAGTTTCTGCACTTCGGGTTTCAGATTTGCAGGGGTGTAGAAGAGATCCACCGAGCGCACAGGGGCGTCGAGGATTTGGAGTTCGTATTGCAGGTAGCGGGATGGTTCGGTGGCGATTTTGCCTTGAGCCAGAGGAGCCCACTCGGTCCAAGTCTTGTCGGGGTCAGCGGTGTTGCCACTGCGGGTGCGGACGGCGGCGGGTTTGCCTTTGAACCGCATGGCGCCCCAGGTGCTGCGGGAGCCGCTGTCAATCACATCGGATCGGTAGGTGCCGTGGGGTGCAGCTTTTTCGAGTTTGACCCATCCGGCAGGTTGGCTGGTGGCGGCAAACAGGGAGCCTTGGATCGAGTGGAGCAAGGTGATTTGATCGGCCTGGGCTCTGGCCACGAGGCGCTCTTCGCCGCGGTCATTGACGCCGAACAGGAAGCCATCGCCACCCGTGCCGATCAGCCATTCGCCGTCTTGTCTGGCCAAGGAGTGGGGCACGGAGTCCCCTGTCCAGAGAGGCCGCACAAAGCCGGGGGCTTCGAGGAGATAAACGGCACCTTTTCCTTCTTTAGAACTGGAGAGATCTTTCGGCTTCATGGCAGAGACGATGGCTCGCAGATCGGGTTTGCCAGCAGCAGCGTTTTGCATGTCTGGAGCTAGTGGGGAGCCATTGGAGCTGGAGGGGGCTGCCGGGGTGCCCGAGGGGCGGTTGCGTTTGCTCTTGTCGGGGGCTGGTTCCTCGCCGTAGGCGGTGAAGGCGATGCGCCCGGCTTCATCCACGGCGATTTGGCGGATTTCCTTGCGCGGGACATCGCAGAGGGCGAAAGCCTTGTTGTCTTCGTCGAGGCGCAAGATCACCCCTCTGCCATCGGTGCCGAGTAAGAGTTTGCCGCTGCGGTCGAGGGCTAGGCAGCGGAGGTGTGGCGCTTCGCTGTCGTAAGCGAGGGTGGCTTTGTGTTCCCCGGCGATGCGCCAGAGTTTTCCGTGGGTGCCTGTAGCGGCGTAGAGCATCTGCTTGTCCCAGAGCAAAGCCCAGACGAACTGCTCCCCGGTGTTGAAATACTCGCTGGCTTGTCCCGAGGCATCCAGTTTCACCACTTTACCCCAAGGCGAACCCGCGGCATAGACCAGGTCATCGGGGCCGACAGCGAGGGCGTAAACATGGCCTTGTTCCAGCTTGGCAAACTGCGAGAGTTTGCCTGTGGCATCTACTTTGAGAATCACGCCGTTGGGGCCTGTGCCGAGGTAGGTGTTGCCCTTCTTATCCGTGGCGGCACTCCACACAGTTTCAGCGGAGAGATAGTCGGCGGTGGCGATTTGGCGGAATGTCATGCCGAGCCGCACTTCGCCTTCGCGGGTGACCGTAACACCGATGGGCTCCCCTTTGAGCCACTCTTCGTAAGTGGAGAGAGACACCATGACAGACTCGCCACCCGTAGCCTGGCTGGTTGCGAGGAACAGGCACCAAGCCCCGAGTGTCATGCCGAGCAGATGGCGGAGAGTCTGGGCGCTGCCCGTGGAGGCACCGCGAGGCAGGGGTGCGAAAAGTGTCGTCAAGGCTTTCATGATTCCCCTATATGGAGCCATGAAATACGACTGGATGCAACAATGGTTTCGCCCTCTCTTGATTGCGGTAGTTCTTGGCACGGGTTGGCAGGCGGCACCGCTGGCAGCGCAGGAGGCAGATTTCGCTCAGCTCAACGAGATGCTCGGACGCGACCTTTTCCAAGACGATAATCTCTGGAACGACGCCGACTCGGAAGTAGCCGCCAGACTCTGGTGCAAAGTCGAATCAAAAACCGAGCACCTGAGCAGCTACCGCCGCTACGCCAGCCCGGATAAGAATGACATGGACATTTTCGCCGGGGCGAAATCCTACTCCCTCGCCATCTACGGCCAAGATGGAGCGCCCGACCGTCTCTCCATCATTTTCGTGAACAAGGGAGATTTCTTCGGCACATTCGACGATGACATCGTGATCTACGACAACCGCGGCCAGCGCGACATCACAGCGGAGACGAAAGAAAAAAAACGACGCCGGGACCTGGAGAGCGACTTCAAAGCCGCCATGCTCACAGAGGCGAAGGCCATCGAAGAAAAGTTCGGCGCCCTACTAGGACAACCGAAGTCCGAGGTGGTCGGCATGGGTCGTGCCGGCAGGGAGAAGGTCAAACGCTGGGACTGGAAAGGCCACGCCTTTTTACTCTCCTCGCCAAGGGAGGAATATGTGGGACTTAAAATCATGTCCTCCGAGAAGGCTGACAACGATGGCAAACCCGAGCGGGTGAAGGACGCCGACCTGCGGCGCAAGCTGAGGCGCCATGTCGAGACGCGCCCGAGCGGCGATGTGGTCGTGACCCAGATCCCCATGGTCAACCAAGGCAACAAAGGCTTTTGTGTCCCTGCCACCTGGGAGCGTTACCTGCGCTACATGGGCATCCCCGCGGACATGTATGTCTTGGCCATGGCAGGCGGCACTGCGGCAGGCGGCGGCACCAACGCCGACAAGATGTCCTTAGCAGTGCAAGACCTCGCACTGGTCAACGGACGCCAACTCTCCCCTGTGCGCGGCACGGTGGAACCCCGCGACATCAAACGCTACATAGACGATGGGCTCCCGCTCATGTGGTGCATGCTCGTGGACGACGGGTTGACCAAAGACACGCTGGCGAGAACCAAGGTGCGGAAAGACATCCGCGATTGGACCGAGTGGGCGAAGGGGCTCAAAGACGCGCGCATGGCAGCCAAGAAAATCATCCCAGATCCCACGCAAGGCCACATGTGCATGATCATCGGCTACAACGAAAAAACCCGCGAACTCGCTATCTCCGACTCGTGGGGGGCGGCATTCCAAGAGCGCTGGATGCTCGTGGAAGAAGCTGCGCGAGTCTCTCGCGACCAATTTTGGATCATCGGACTATGAGCGGACATCACCACCACCACGAACACAAACCTTTCGATCTCGAAGCTTGGCTGTCCAACGAGCCCGAGCGTGAGCGCCAATTTCCCGTCGTCGGCAATCAAGTATTCCTCGCTCATGCCGGAGTGAGCCCCCTCCCCATGGCCGCGCACTTGGCCATCATCCGCGAATCAGCGGGCTGCACCACCATGCAACAGGAGACGGACTACCGCATCAAACTCGCCCAAGCGAGACATGCAGCGGGCGAGTTATTCGGATTGCAGGACGAGGAGATTTCCTTGATCGGACCCACCAGTGTCGGGCTCAGTCTAGTCGCACTCGGGCTCGATTGGAAATCAGGGGACGAGGTAATTTATTACCCCGGCGACTATCCAGCCAATGTGCATCCGTGGCTGGCCTTGCGGGAGAAAGGCGTCGTGCTGGTGCCCCTCCGACCCACTACACCCGGACGCCTGACCCCAGACATGGTGGCTGCGGTGATCACGCCACGGACTCGTCTCGTCGCTCTCGCTTCTGCCCACTTTGCTACCGGCTGGAAACTGGATGTGAATGGCGTGGGCACTGTGGCGCACCAGGCCGGAGCCCTGTTTTGTCTCGATGCCATCCAAACGCTCGGCGCTATCCGAACGCCGCTGGATCAGGTAGATTTCGTGGCAGCCGACTCCCACAAATGGATGCTCGGACCGCTGGCAGCCGGAGTGTTCGCCGTGCGCGGTGCTGCGAGGGAACAGCTCCGGCCTGCCCTGCTGGGTGCTGATAATGTCGTGGCCAAGCACTACCTAGCCGCCAAGGAACTGACCTACCGCGATGGCGGGTTCAAGTATGAGCCGGGCACCATGAACATGCTCGGTATCATGGGCATGAAAGCCTCGCTCGACCTGCTCGGTCGCGTCGGGTTGGAAGTGGTAGAAAAGCGCGTGCTCAGCCTCGCCGAGCGGATGCGGTCGGGCTGTCTGGCACTCGGGTATGAGCCTGCGATAGACTCGGACATTCCATGTCCTACCGGCATAGTCTCGGTTCGCCGCGAAGGGGCTGAACACACGAAAATACTGCTGGGCCTCGACAAAGCTGGCGTCGTCGCCTCGGTGCGCAAGACAGAGGATGGCAGAGACTGGCTCCGGTTTGCCCCGCACTTTTACAACACGGAGCGGGAGATAGACCGGGCTCTGGACGCGCTTGCGGCAATAGTCCGGGAGACGACAGGCTGAAAATAATGGGGAGACTCTGCTCCCCACGCATGGCATGAGCCATGGCAACTTGGGCGTATCAGCCTCACCTGTTTCTATTACGGCGCGAGTGCCATTCGTCATGCACAGAACGCACGAGACCGGCTGGGTCAAAACCGACGACTGTTTCCCCGACGACGACTTTTACGGGTTGGGAGCTGGAGACGACGACGGATTCTGAGAGGACGGCAGGCACGCGGACGGGAGGGGTCTGGCAGTAGCCGTGCGGCGTGGCCACTACGGAGCCGGGGAGATAGTAAAAGGAGGAGGGGTGTCCGCGGCTGACTTCAAAACGGCTGATCTCGCGCTCCTCTTCCCCTTCGATCTCATAGCGCCATTCATCGCAGCCCTCCTCGATACGCTGGGAGGTCGGAGCCCCCCAGATCGCTTCGACTTGTTGGCGAGACATGCCGGGGATCAAGTAGCCATGTTGTTCAGCGACAAAAAACTGTTCCGGGGGAATGCCCGCCCAATTTCGCGAGGCTTCAGCGTAGTCGGTGGATGACTTGGGGATGATCGCGGTGGTGGAGGCGAAGGCAATCGTTAGCACATCGCCCTCCACCCAGAGCAGGCGGAGACGGGTGCCGGGTTTCACCTCTGCCCTGACAGTTCCAGTGCCGATAGCGTAGCGGATATCCAAGGGTTTTGAGGCGGTGACCTCATAGGGGGGTGCTGCGAAGGTTTTGAGCGTAGAAAAAAACAGTATGCCGAGAGCACCGAGAAAAGAGAGAGAGTGCATGGAGCAATATCGCAGCATTGCAACCGGAGCGCAACTGTGCCACAGTGATAATTGCTATGTCCGAAGATACTAGGATCGCACTTGTCACTGGAGCCAATAGAGGTATCGGCTTCGCTGTTGCCCGTAGTCTGGCTCAAAAGGGGATTCAGACGCTGGTCACGGCGCGGAATGAGAAGGCAGGGATGGGGGTAGCTCAGAGGTTGGCAGACGAGGGGCTGCCCGTGGATTTCCTGCGGCTCGATGTGACTTCTGTGGACTCTATCTCGAGTGCTGTGCGCCAGATACGCCGTGGTGTGGGCAGGCTGGATATTCTGGTGAACAACGCCGGTGTCATGCCCGACAAGGATCAGCCGCTGCTGGATCTGAGTTCCGAGATGCTCGGTGAGACTCTGCAAACCAATGTGCTCGGGGCGCTGTCCATGATTCAGGCAGTGGTGCCCATCATGCGTGAACACGGCTACGGGCGTATCGTGAATATCTCCAGCTCACTCGGATTATTGGCTGAGATGGGAAATCCCCGGTCTCCCTTTGCCGCGATCCAATCGCCAGCCTATCGAATATCGAAATGTGCCCTGAACGCCGTGACCGCGCTCATTCATGCCGAGTTGGCTGGGAGCAATATTTTAGTGAACAGCCTTTGTCCGGGCTGGGTGAAAACAGATCTTGGTGGGCCACAGGCCCCGCGCACGGCAGAGCAGGCGGCGGCGGATGTCGTCTGGCTGGCGACTTTGCCAGCAGGTGGACCGAGCGGCGGTTTTTATAGTCAGCGCCAATTGGTTGCTTGGTAAGCACGCCTCGCATCTGCACCCATCGCGCTCTATTGCAAAATCTGGGTTGAGTTCGGGAGGGGGGGGGCATGTTCCGAATGGTGAATATGCAACAACGGTGGTTATGCTAAGTGACACGACACAAAAAAGCCCGCCCAGTGATTGGGCGGGCTTGGGAGTGTTTTCGGCTGCGAATTACAGCGTAGCTTTGACGATGGCAGCGAAGCCTTTGGCATCGAGGCTGGCGCCTCCGACCAAGGCTCCGTCCACATCAGGTTGGCTCAGGATTTCTTTAGCGTTGTCCGCCTTCACGCTGCCGCCGTATTGGATGCGGCATTTGGAAGCGAAATCAGCGCCGAGGGTCTGGGTGAGTTCGTCGCGAATCCACGCGTGAACTTCCTGCGCTTGGGCGGGGGAGGCGACGCGGCCTGTGCCGATGGCCCAGACGGGTTCGTAGGCGATGACCATGGACGAGAGCTCGGCGGCGGTCAGGCCAGCCAAGGCGCCCGTGGTCTGGGTGCGCACTAGTTTTTCAGTGCCGCCAGCATCGCGGACATCGAGGGTTTCCCCGACGCAGACGATGGGTTTCAGACCCGAGGCCAGCGCGGCGCGAATTTTCTTGTTCACGGTTTCCTCGTTCTCGCCGAAGTATTGGCGGCGTTCCGAGTGGCCGATGATGACGAAGTCGCAGCCGGCATCCTTGAGCATATCGCCCGAGATTTCACCGGTGTAAGCGCCATTTTTCTCGGTGTGCAGGTTCTGTGCGCCGAGGGCGATTTTGGAGCCTGCGATTTTTTCGCGGGCCACGGCCAGTCCTGTAAAGGTCGGGCAGATGACGGTCTCGACATCGGCGATGTCTCCGAACTCAGCGACGCAGGCGATGGCCAGCGCGGCGGATTCAGAGGGGGTCTTGTTCATCTTCCAGTTGCCTGCGATGATTTTTTTGCGTGACATGGTCAGTATCCTTTTTTGGTTGTTGAGTTCAGATCAATGGCCGCAACTGCAGCAGCATTTGCTGTCGAGGGCTTCGACGCCGGGAAGGGTGCCGCTCTCGAGGAATTCGAGTGAAGCACCACCGCCGGTGGACATGAAGGTCACTTTATCGGAGAAGCCAGATTTCTTGATGGCTTTGACCGAGTCGCCACCGCCGATGATGGATTTGGCAGAGCTGTTGTTGGCCACAGCCTCGGCCATGGCGAAGGTGCCTTTGGCGGATTCCTTGATCTCAAACACGCCCATGGGGCCGTTCCAGAGAATGGTCTTGGCACTGGCGATTTCGGCGTTGAAGAGCTGGATGGATTCCGGGCCGATGTCCACACCTTGCTGGCCGTCGGGGATGCCTTCGCCGGGTTTGGTCGCGCTGATGGCGCCGAGTTTTTTCGCGGCGAAATCGAGGTGGTCGGTGAGGGTGTTGTCCACGGGCAGGAGGAATTTCACGCCGCGTTTCTTGGCTTTGTCGAGGGCGGCCAAGGCAATATCTTTCTTGTCGTGCTCGCAGAGGGAATCGCCGATGGATTCGCCAAGAGCCGCTTTGAAGGTGTAGGCCATGGCGCCACCGATGAGGATGGTGTCGGCTTTTTCGAGCAGGCGGTCAATGACTTTGATTTTGTCGGAGACCTTGGCGCCGCCGAGGATGACGACGAAAGGACGGGCGGGGTTTTCCAACTCGTCACCGAGGAACTGCAACTCTTTTTGCATGAGCAGGCCGCTGACGGCCACGGGGGCAAACTGAGCCACGGCTTCGGTGGAAGAGTGGGCGCGGTGGGCGGAGCCGAAGGCGTCGTTGACATAGACATCGCAGAGGGAGGCGAAGGCTTTGGCCAAGACCTCGTCGTTCTTTTCCTCGCCGGGGTAGAAACGGGTGTTCTCAAGCACGAGGACATCACCGGATTTCATGACCGAGATGGTGTTGGTGACCTTCTCCATGCCGGCGGGTTCGAGGATGCTGTCACCGACGAAAGCGACGCTCTTGCCGAGGATGTCGGCGAGTTTGGCGGCAGCCACATCGAGGCTCTGCTTCGGATCGGGCTTGCCTTTGGGCCTGCCGAGATGGCTCATGAGAATCACTTTGGCGCCGGCGTCCATGAGGTAGTTCAGGGTGGGCAAAGTCTCCTTGATGCGGGTGTCGTCAGTGACGACCTGTGCCCCATCTTTCTCATCGAGAGGGACATTGAAATCTACGCGCACGAGCACCCGTTTGCCGGACAGCTCGACATCTTTGATGGTTTTTTTTGCCATAATTAAACTAATCTCCTGTTGGGTTTGGTTTGTAAAAAACGAGCCTAATGAAGCGGGGATGCGGTGCGATGGCAAGTAGCGATTACATGGCAGGCTTGCACTCAGTGGTGCCCGTGCCATAAGAGGCGCGATGCTGTCGGCTCGACTGCTTAGATACCTGTGTTCCACGCTGCTTGCGCTGGGGTGTTGCTACGTTCCGTGCGTATGGGGACAGACACCGATGCACGGCGATTTGCCCCTGATGCGCGCCACGGTCAATTTCGAGCAAGTCGTGCCCGTGTCAGTCATGGATCGTTCGCGGCGCAAGGCGCATACCGCCAAAATTATAGTTCAATGGGATGCCCTGGCCCAGCAATCGCCGGGAGCACCGCCTCTGGCTTTCCGGTTCGAAGAGACTCTCGATGCGGAGGCTGAAGACTCTTATCAACCCCAGCTTTTTGTAGCTTCGTTGTGCGGGGCTATAGCCTGGGCACAGCCTTGGCCAACGGCTGCATGGACGATACGGAATGCGTCCGGTTATGCGGGATCGGCTGCCTGCGCGGCGTTGGCGACGGCGCTGGTGGCAACTTCGGCAGGGTTGGATTACCCTCAGGATACCCTCGTGCTCGGATTTGTGTTGCCGGACAACACGCTGGGTCCAGTCACCTCGATTCGACAGCGGCTGGAGAGTGCTGCAGCAGCGGGTGTGCGGCGGGTGGTGATCCCTGAGGCGCAGAAGGTGGAGATGGATTCATTTGGGCGTCCTGTGGATATAGTCGGTGTAGCGAAGAGACTGGCCTTGGAGCCAGTGTTGGCGTCTTCTGTGGAGGAGGCCATCCATCTCACGCTGCAAGTGCAGATGCCGCAGCAACCGCTGGAAAAAGGGACGCCAGCTTATCGTCCAGAGCTGTTTTCGGCCTTTGTGGAAAAGTGTGCCGCCATAGCTGCTGATCTCGGAGACAAGCCCGCTGCATCGAAAAAAACGACTACCTCCCAGCAACGGCTCTATTACGAAAAATCAGCGCAGGACTCCTTGCAAGATGGCCGTCCGTATGCCGCCTTGCGCCAATACCAACTCGCGCTTGCCGCGGCTCAACAGCCGGCAGAGGAACAGGCGACGCCCGCCCAATTCCGGGAATTCAACGAGCGTGTCAACGGACTGCGCCACGATTTGGAACAGGCGTCAGGCGATGTCTCTTTGGATAAAAACGGGCTGTTGAGCGCCGTGGTCATGGCGGAGCGTGGGGAATGGTTTGACGGACTGCTCTCACGGGTCGAAGGCCCGCAGCGGCTCGCTGTGCAAGCTTTCGCACCGGGTGCCCATGCCACCCAACAAAAGAAGCACGAGGTATTTTCCCGGCTCGTGCGCGGGGAGCGGGAGGCGCGGGTGTTGCTGCCCCATGCGTCTCTGTATGGGCGTGCGGCAGGAGCCGTGGCGGCGGGTGCCGAGTTGGAAATCTACGGGCGCGGGGCGATCTGGTTGCCCCGTCTCATGCCCGCCTATTTGGGGCGTGCGGAATTTTTTTTCCAAGGGTTGCAGGCGCATGCGTCAGAGTTGGGGGAACAACTTCCCTCCGACCCAAAAATTGCAGCGCTCACGCTGGCACTGCGCCGACATAAGACGCAGTGGGAAAAAACGAGAACAGTCCCGCAACGACAGCAGGTTTCGGAGGGCGTGGTGCTGGCGGGCTTTGTGCCCGGTTCTGCCTATGCTCCGCCGAAGGTCTCTGTTTCTGGAGAAGACCCCAGTTCCTTGTGGAGTGATCCAGCCAAGTGTATGGCTTGGGTGAATCTCTACTGCGAGTTAGCGGCACTGGAGCAGAAATATCTCTTGTTGCGCGGTAGTTTTGATGAGCAGACGGGCGAGTGGACCGCCTCGAGTCGCGCCTCGCTCGAGCGTCTGGTGCAGAATGCGGAGCAGGGCGCGCGCGAAGGGATTTATGCCGCATCGCAGGTAGGTGTGGCACCCGATGTATTTGCGATGATTTTTGAGAGGGCGGGAGCGCTTCGCGCCAGTGACCGGCACGAGGATCGGCTCGAGGGTCTCAAGCAGTATTGGCGTTGCGGTCTCATGGGGCAGCTCTGCTGGCAACTGGCCTTCGTGCCCAAGGCAGCGGCCACCCCGTCGGCGCCGAGGGCATTGCCCGTGGGAGGGGGGAGGCCATGAGCGAGCCCGAGATACTCCGCCCTCCGCAGAAAAAGCGTGTCCATTTCTGGCGGCGTCTGCTGTGGTTTTCTGTTCTAGCAGGTATAGCGGTTGTGGCGGTCGGGGTGCCGTTGCTGGTGAAATACTACGGACGCGCCCAAGCCTTCGACCTGCAACAGTTGGATCAGTATAACGAAACGACGGTGGTGTTCGACCGGGGCGGCGAAGAGTTGGGACGCCTGTTCACCGAGAACCGCACCGTGTTGCGCGGCGACGAGATTCCAGAGATGATGAAACGGGCCGTGATCGCGGTCGAGGACCGCCGATTCTACGAGCACGGTGGGGTGGATGTGCAAGGGCTGGCGCGGGCGATGGTGCGCAATGTCCGGCACGGCGGCCTTCAACAGGGTGGGAGCACGATCACCCAACAGCTTGCCAAGAATGCTCTCGGACAGTTTGAACGCTCTTTCGAGCGCAAGTTTATCGAGTTGTTTTTAGCGTTGCGCATCGAGAAACATTTTACCAAGGATCAGATTCTTAACTATTACTTGAACCGCATCTATTTTGGCGGCGGATATTTTGGGCTCGAGGCGGCGGCCCAAGGCTACTTTGGCAAGTCTGCCAATGATATGACGCTGGGGGAATGTGCCATGCTCGCCGGTATCATCCGTTCTCCTAACTCCTGTTCCCCTCGCCGCGATCTGCGCAAGGCTGTGGCCCGCCGCGATGTTGCGTTGAGCCTCCTGTCGAACCAAGGTTTTGTGTCGTCCGATAAGGCGGCTCTAGCCCGACAGCAGGGCATTCGCATCCAGCCCCGCCAGATGTCGGGAGTGACCTCGCACGCGTTGGCTTGGGTGGTGCAGGAACTGGATCAAGCGCTCAATCTAGGCGGGGAACAACCAGGTTCAGGACTGCGGGTATTCACAACGCTGGATGCCGGTATGCAACGCCAAGCGGAAGAGAGTTTGAAGCAGCGGCTTTCGGCAGTTCGTGCGGCAGGGGACCTAGGACATGAAAAGTCCCAGGATCCTTTGCAGGGGGCTGCGCTGGTGCTGGATCACGCGACAGGAGCCGTGCGGGTTTATGTGGGAGGGCGGGACTTTTTTCAGAGTCATTTCGACCGCGTCTCGCAGGCGCGTCGGGAGAACGGCGCGTTGTTGCAGCCGTTCATCCACCTGCTGGGTATGCAGCGGCTGGGGTTGCATCCCGCCTCGATGATCAATGCCTCGTTCCTCGAGGGGTTGGGTGATTCTGCGGGTGGGTTGGGTGATCCTGATGAGGATTTGCATCATCGCTTTTTGACACTGCAAGACGCGCTGGCGTTGGCCAACCGGTCGGCTGCCTCGCGGGTGGCGCTGGATCTGGGTCCAGATAAAATTGTGCAGTGGCTGCGGAGTCAGGGCGCAGGGGCGGCCTCTTCGGGTATCGAACAGGGGAGGTTGCTGAACCCGATTACCTTGCGCGAAGTGTCGAAGCTTTATCAGAGGTTGGCCAATGGGGGCGAGCCCTGCGAGCCTTTCATCCTCGATCGCGTGGTGGATGCGGCAGACCGAGTGCTCTTCGATCATGACCAAACCCAGGCTGACAGTGTTCCGAGCAAACCCGGGCGGGAGCCGCAACCCAGTGCAAAAGCTGGGGAGCACGAGGAATCCATCCCACGGCTTTTGGCTCGTCAGATGACGCTGACTTTGCAGGGGTCTATCCGGGACGGTGTGTCGCGGTCGTTGGTGAACGATCTGAATTTTCCATCGCCAGTCGCCGGGATGAGCGGATATTCCGACGGCTATCGCGATGCGTGGTTTGCCGGGTTCACCCCCTCGGTCACAGGCGTGGTATGGGTGGGATACGACCAGTCCCGCCCCATCGGGACGAAGGCTGAATGCCAGGGGATAGTTCTGCCATTGTGGGCGGATATATTGGGTGCGGTGGTCGAGGGAGAGACAGAGGGTGCCGCCTTCGAGGAGCCGAAGGAACTCGTGCGGGTCGAGGTGGAACGGCGCACGGGCGCGGTGCGTGGGTTGGCTGGTATGGTGCCCTCACCCGGCGGCGTGTTTTCCTACCTGACCCAGCAGCAGATAGATAGCATCAAAAATGCGCCAGCTACGGCGGCAGCCCAGGTGAAGCAGAGTGATGATTGGTCGGATTGGCTGGCGACACTTTTTGCGGATGTATCGCCCTCCCCGACGGGAGAAGGTGCGGCGGCATTGGTCGGCGTGGCAGATATACCCGTGGTTGCCGAATACCGCATGCCGGGATTGCGCGGGGATATTGTGTTATCGGATGGCACCCCGGTAGCGACCATGGGAATGGTGCAAAGTCTCGTGTTGCCCTGGCCTTCGACCGAGACGGCGCCCGACACCGATAGCGCTTTGGCGTGGGTGGCCGAACGGATGTCCCAAGCAGCTTCTTGGCTCGGCTCTCCGCCATCTATCTCGGATATGGAACTGCGTTCGTGCTACAAGTTTCAGCGGTTCCACCCGATCTTGGTGGCGGATTCGCTGACGCCGGAGCAGGTGGCGGCGTTCGAGACTTCGGGTCTCCCTGCTGAGGGGTTTGTGTTGCAAGGTTATCCGAGGAGAGTTTATCCGCAGGGTAAAATGCTGAGCCATACGCTGGGGTATTTGAGGCGCAAGCAGGGGCGCAACTGGGGACGCTATGTGGCGGGCGAGGTGATTTACGATGATTACGAGGGAGGGATGGGAGTGGAGGAACTGCTGGATGCAGAGCTGCGTGGGGAGGAAGGCCGTTTCGTGATCCAGACCACACCCGACGGATTCACGCAGCGGGCGCGGGTGGAAAAAGAGGCGGGGTTTGGTAAGCGGGTTCGGATAGCAGTGGATGGGCGCTTGCAGGCCGCGGTAGAGAAGGCGGCGGAGTCCATGCGTGCGGGGGCTGTGGTGGTGTTGGACCCCACGAACGGCGATGTGAAAGCGCTTGCCTCTCGTCCGGATTTTTCGCCAGCCGAATTTCTGCCAGCCTTGCCGGCCTCCCGGTGGCAGGCGTTGGCCACGGGTGAAAAACATCCGTTGCTCCACCGTGTGCATCGCCAGATGCATCCGCCGGGTTCGGTCTTCAAAGTGATCACGGCGATGGCGGGAATCAGTGCCGGTGTCTTCGACGAAAATAGGGTGGTGAATTGCCCTGGCTACTTCATGGCTGGCACCTTTCGATTCAACTTGCCCAAGGAGACAAGACCTGTGGCGTTTCACGAAGCCATGGCTTACTCGTTCAACACCTATTTCATGGACATGGGAACACGGGCCGGGCGCGAGGCGCTGGTGAAAACAGCGCGGGAATTTGGCACGGGATCCTTGACGGGATTTGATCTGCCAGGGGAACTCAAAGGGCTGATGCCCGACTCGGCGTATGTCCTCGCGAGGCATAGCCGCATCATGGGTGCTGGCGATGTAGCCAACGCTTCGATTGGCCAAGGTGATGTGCTCATGACGCCGCTCCAGATGGCCAATGCCATGGCGGCTGTGGCCAACGGTGGCACGCTTTACAGGCCGCGTCTGGTGCTCGCTCTCGAAGAGGCTCAGGGCAATGCCACCCAAGTGGTCGAGCCCCGGGTCATAGGCAGGGCGTCCCTCTCGTCGCAACAGATGCAGGTCGTGCGGCTGGGTATGGAAGGGGTCACGATCTCAGGCACGGGCCGGCGGGCACAAGTGCCGGGTGTGAGGGTGGCCAGCAAGAGTGGCACCGCGCAGGTCGGGAGCAAAGCGCAGCCAAGGCAGATCGCTTGGTTTGCCGGTTTCCTGCCGGTGGAGTCTCCGGAATTTGCTTTCGCTATCATGGTGGAAGGCGACTTCGATCAGAGTCTGTCCGGTGGCACGGATGCGGGCGCTATGGCGGGTCAGATTTTTAGGGAATACTACGATGACGATGCGGCGGTTACCCCGAAAGCGGAGCCGGTATCACCAGCGAGATAACATGGAGCACACACGACAATGAATAACAAGACGATGAATACCACGCGTAATCTGGTGACGATTTATTCAGTGGTTTTGGTCACCCTGATGGGGGTGATTCTGGCTGCTGTCCTCTGGGGTGAGCTGGCCCGTTCTCTCAAGTCGCACTTGGCTCAAAAACAGGAAATGCGCCTGCGTGTGGCGCGCCAGATGCTGTCTCAGGAAGGTGGGGAATTCGCACTGTTGGAGGGGCGACTCTACGCCGGGACGGCTGTGCTGGATGGCAACTCCGAGTTGGTGGATCGCATCGCCTCACTCTGCGGCGGTGAAGTCACCATCGTGCGTGGGTATCAGCGTGTGGCGACCACCTTGCGTCTGCCCGATGGCACCCGGGCAGTGCAGACGCATATCCCGAGAGAAGCCTTCGAGCACATGAGCGCGGAGCGCGCCGCATGGAGCGGTGAAACTCGTTTGCTGACTGACACCTATTGGAGCGTCTATGAGCCGCTGTTTGACCCCTACGCACAGTGGGTCGGCGCTATCGCAATAGAGGCTCCCAAGTCGGATTATGAACAGACCGTGCGACAGGTGGTGGTGCGCGGCGCTGTAGTGACGGGTATCGGTGTTTTGGTGATTGGGTTGTTGGTGTTTGCCGCGTTGGATCGCCTGACCCGACGATTGCGCGAGGTGGCCACCAGCCGCCAGCTTCTGCTGGATTCGACGGCGGAGGGTATCTTTGGGACGGATGCAGATGGGCGCTGCTCGTTTGTGAACCGTTCCGCGCTCGAGTTGACTGGGCGTTGCGAGTCGGAAATACTCGGGAAACACGCCTCAGCCGAGATGCTGGACGCCTCGGTGGTGGAGAAGAAACTCGGAAAGCTGCCTCTGACTCCCGGCGATGTCCAAGGTGGGCAGAGCCGTTCAGAAACCCTGCTTCGCAAGAAAGGCGGGGATCCGTTCCCAGCCGAGTTTTCGGCTTCGACCTATCTCGATGTGCAAGGAAAACCGGGGATGGTAGTTGTCTTTGGGGATATTTCCGAGCGCAAGAAAGCCGAGGCTGAGATTGCGAGGAAAAACAAAGAGATCGCCGATGCGCTCGAAGCCGTGAAAGTGGCAGGGCGATCCAAAGCCTCTTTCATCGCCTGCATGAGCCGCGAATTGCGCACCCAACTCCACGGCGTGTTGGGCCTGCTGGGGCTGTTCAAGGAAGAAGGGCTGAATGCCGAGCAGACTGAGACACTGCGCACGGCGGGCACGGCGGGCAACCAAGTGTTGCGGCTGGTCGGGCATGTGCTGGATTTTTCGCTGGTCGAGCTGGGGCAGATGCAAGTGCAGCGCGAAACCTTTACCGTGGCAGATATAGTGTCCAGAGCCTGTGCCGCAGCCACGAGGGGAGATAGCCGCGAACGCCCTGTAGCAGTGGTGTGGGAGATGGCTCCAGAAAGCCGCGTGACCGGAGATCCAGAAATCACCGCGCACTTGTTGTCCACCGCACTGTCGCACGCATTGGCGTCCGGGACTCCTGCATCCATTATACTCAGAGTGTCGTTGGCACCAGCAGGTGAGCAGAGTTCCAAACTCAATTTTTCCATGGACAACCCGAACCCTTTCCCCACGCGTGCGGAGCTGGAAACTTTGGCGCAAGGCTACACGAAAGGCGACCCGCAAGCCATGCAACGGTTTGGTGGAGCCGGGTTGGCACTCGCCGCCTGCCAGCAGCTCGCTGGCCTGTGCGGTGGTGGGCTGACAGCGTCCCCCACTGGGGCAGGGAGCCCCTCGTTGGAGTTGTCGGTGGGTGTAGGACAACCCATGTCCGAGGTGGTTCCTGCCAAAGATGAATCCGGACGAGGCGCTCAGCCCAGTGGCGACCGTGCGGCTTTGCGTATTTTGGTGGCCGAGGACATCAAGCTCAACTACCGGATTTTGTCGGGCATGCTCTCGCGTCTCGGGTGTTCCTGCGACTGGGCTCGGGACGGTGCCGAGGCTGTTTCCCGTGTGATGGAAAAGACATACGATCTCGTGTTTATGGATGTGGAAATGCCCGAGATGACCGGCATCGAGGCCACCCGCCAGATCCGGGAAAAAGTGCCCGCCGCACGCCAGCCGATGATTGTAGCCATGACGGCGGACGCGATGCCGGGTGACAGAGCCCGATGCCTCTCTGCCGGTATGGACAATTATCTATCCAAACCCGTGAGCGAGGGCGAGGTGGAATCTGTATTGAAATCAACTCCCACAGTGCGCTGAGATCAGATGAAATGGCGCGGCACATTCCCTGAATTATGGAGGGTGATAGGCGTCGCTCTTTCTGTGTGGAGTGTTGTCACTGTCTGTGCTGGTGCCGAGGTGCAGTCCCATGGCGTGCTCTTTGAACAGTGGGTGCGCGATTCGTTTTTCGGCGGATACACACCAGATTCTTACACGCAGAAGTGGGATATACCTGCCGAGGTGAACCAGGCGCACGGCGGCATCCCGGCCAACCCCAAAGCGATCAAATATGGATCCCCTGTGGACATGGGAGATGCCCTGCGCCAGTTTGCCGTGGACGAGGAGTTTCTCCTGATAGTTGGTTTTTGGCAGCAGGAGGAGGAGGAGAAAAAATTTGTGAAAATTGTCACACCCCGTGTGACGCCCGAAGTTTACCGCAGACTATGGGAACCCGTGACGCTCGGCGACCTGCAAGCCCTCGACGCCGTGGTCAAAGATCGCAGCCTGACCCCTAAAGAAGCGGCGATACAAGCCAAGGCCATGAAATCGCGTCCTCCCTTCACCCAAGCCATCATGCAGGTTAACCCGAAGATTGATGCGAAAGGACAGAGGCGGCTCCAGTGCAGCATCCGATTCAACGAATTTTTTACGCACCTCTGCCCGGGCATTGACCCTGCGCCAGAGGAGAAACCATCCCTTTTTGGAGAGCCGTTTCCCCACACGCTCCTTTCGCCGCAGAGGAGCTTTAGCAAATCTGCGGATAACTGATTCACACTAATGTCAGAGGCGGGCACAGGCGGGACGCCTGAGCTACTCTACTTTTTCCTCCTGAAAAATCCTGTTCGACCTGCTGGCCTAGGGACGAGTCCGTCCACTGACGGATCAAAAAATCTGCGAAAAACACGGGCAAGATGCCCGCGCTCCTTTTTGCAAA